>JBKJUH010000080.1:0-3019 GCA_046590075.1 Agitococcus sp. | reverse complement strand
GGCAAGTGCCTGTAGCCGCCAGTTTGTCGGCAGATTTTTATGCTCAATTTGACGGTAAGTTAGCGGTGATACGGCAGCGTAAACAGCTTATTAGTTCTTTGGTGGAGTAAAGCGAAGGTTGGTTTTTGTAGCTGGACGTATTTATGAGGAACATTCAATTTGTAAAAATATAGAAAGTATATACAATCTATATTGTACACAAATTATAGGATTAACCCCCATGCAAGTCATGAGTTCTCGTGAAGCCCAACTCCAATTTGGCACGTTCTCCCGTGAAGCCCAAAAAGATGCTGTCATTGTCACCAATCACGGCAATCCTATTTTTATGACGATTCCGATAAAAATTACGGCCAACGTGGTCGAGTTAATTCAGAAAGTGAGTCCATCCACTACGGAAGAAACAGCAATGCGTTTAGAGGCTTTTTTTCAGCGTTTAAACCAATCGCGCCCATCTACACCTGAAATGAGTGAGTCGGCGTTATCAGCGTTTATCAAGAGTGCTAACTAGCCTATGAAGCCAGTTATTATCCTTGATACCAATGTGTTAATTAGTGCGCTCATGTATTCAAAATCGCTTTCGAGCCAAGCTGTTATGACGGCTTTTCAGTATTTTCAACCGATAGCTTCATACTCAACATGGAATGAATTTGAAAGCGTGTCTGCTCGAAAGAAGTTTGAACGGTTTTACAGTGCAGAAGACCGCTCTACGTTTTTATATTTACTCTCTCAGTCAATCAAAATAGTTGAGATTACCCAGACCACAGAAGATTGCCGTGACCCCAAAGACAATCAGTTTTTGAGTCTTGCACTTTCTGCCTCGTGTCAAATTATTGTGAGCGGAGATGCTGATTTACGAACGATGAATCCGTATAAAGGTATTAGCATTATTTCGCCGAATGCGTTCTTAGATATGCTTTTGCCTCATTAAACAAGTTTTGTAGGGTGCGTACTACGCACCATAATCTATAAAAACCGTGCCCAATGCGCGCACTACGCCTACTCAGTTTGACGGTAAATTAGCGGTGATACGGCAGCGTAAACAGCTTATTAGTTCTTTGGTTGAGTAAAGCGAAGATTGGTGTTCGGTCTTGGTTTGGGTTGAGTAGACAGTTTTTGCTGGAAAAATTCCCAGCCTACGTGATAAGGTATAAATTTTACCACTTGCATTTGCTGATGTAACTTCGGCAGAAGTCCTTGTTGTCATGGTAGTCATCCTTGTTATTTCCAATTGCTGGTAGGGCGAACGTATTGTTGATTAAACATCACTTGCACCTCAGTGATCGTCGTGAATTGATTACTTTCACTTTTCCCCCAACATTCAAAAGCCTCAATCAGCCATTTTTTTATATCATCACTTTGGCTCATTAGTGAGGCTGGCAAATTGAATGGCATCAACTTATAACGAATACCCCGAACCTTTGCTGCCAAATCAAAAAATAATCCTTCAGAAACTGCATGAATAAGCACTACACAATCATCCACAACAAAAAAATAACTACCAGGCGCTTCTTCGCTGGGTATGGTGCAAGACGGGTAAAAACATAACAACGCCATATTACGATCACGGTCGACAACCAAAGAACTAGGTCGCATACCTTCAATTACACAATGCTCCTCGTGCAATGCTGGAGGTATTTTTTGAAAATATAACGCTATATATTTATCTCGTTCCACTTTTGACTCTTCCGTCAAACAATAATCATATACAAAGGTCATGGCGATTTACCCTTTAGCAAGCATAGGCGGGGCATTTTTCCCAGCTTATTCAAAAGACTTTGTTCCTAGTAAGCAATAGTATGCGGGTTTTAATTGCAAAAACTACCATAATCAACAGCTTGCACATCATGCTTAATACACTTTATGTTTTTCACCTAAAGCTAACTCTTCATCCCCCAATTCCTCCCCAAAAGCACCATAATTCAGCCAAAATCCATGTCGATGGGTTACAATAAAACGGTGTAGCTACCTATGCTCAACAGGGAACTGATTAACCGTTCTTATTCCGAGTTAACGCTGAGTAAAACCTATGTTAGATAAAAAATTATTAGCGATTTTAGTTTGCCCCATTTGTAAAAGTAATTTGGAATATCATCCCCAACAACAAGAATTAATTTGTCGGGCGGATAGTTTGGCCTTTCCCATTCGTGATGATATTCCTGTCATGCTCGAAAACGAAGCACGTCATTTAACCCTTGATGAAAAATTAGGATAAGCCATGACTGCCTTCAAAGTCGTTATTCCTGCGCGTTATGGTTCGAGTCGTTTACCTGCTAAACCATTACTGGATATTGCAGGTCAACCGATGGTTGCCCATGTCTATCAACGTGCTTTGCAAAGTGATGCCCAACAAGTAGTCATTGCCACCGACGACGAGCGAATTTTTCGTGTTGCCGAACAGTTAGGCGCATTAGTAGTGATGACTTCAACCGAGCATCCTTCTGGTACAGACCGTTTGCAAGAAGTCGCCCAAAAAATGGGTTGGGCAAGTGACGATATTATAGTCAATGTGCAAGGTGACGAACCGCTGATTCCGCCTGTAGTGATAAATCAAGTAGCCGCTAATTTGGCCGCACATCCCCAAGCAGGCATTGCAACTTTAGCTGAGTCCTTGCATGAAATAGCACAATTAACGAATCCTAATATCGTTAAACTGGTACGCGACTTTCAAAATATGGCGATGTATTTTAGCCGTGCGCCTATGCCGTGGGCGCGTGATGCTTTTATGAATGGCATTAACGACTTGCCAGTGCCTGAATTATATTTACGCCATTTAGGTATTTATGCCTATCGCGTCAGTTTTTTGAACGCCTATGTCCAATGGCCGCCTGCGATGGTAGAGCAAGTCGAAGCCTTAGAACAATTGCGTGCTTTATATTACGGCGTAAAAATCCATGTCGATTTAGCGGCAGTCAACTTACCCGCAGGTGTGGACACGATGGCCGATTTAGAGCGTGTACGCCAACTTTTTGCCCAAGCATAACGTAGGCTTTTTATCGAAATAGCTGCGTAAGTGTTACAG
>JBKJUH010000076.1:0-5714 GCA_046590075.1 Agitococcus sp. | reverse complement strand
TAGAAGCCTTTGGTCATCGTGACAACAAAGCGGCCATCACACAAACTTCCAGCACAGTCTTTTTCGTCAATATCAGAGCCAATGTAAGCGCCTTCAAAGGTTACGCCACCCATTGATTTTGAAGCAGCGATTTTGTAGTCCATGTAACTATCGTCAGTACCTGTTGTAAATAGTGCTTGGTTCATCATCGCCGCACTATCAAACTTGTTCATACCGATACCAGCAGACAAGCCAACACCAGCAACTTCTGTGCCATAGCTACCGTAGAAGTACAAAAACTTGTCGGACTCTAAAAAGTAATCTGGGCTGTAGTTAAAGCCAACTTTCGCACCCATTGTGCTGAGAGATGCATAAATTTCGTTGTAATCGGCATCAACAGGTTTACCCATTGGATTAACTTGAAAAGAGTTGTTGTCATTCAAACCTGGGTAGTTATAACGCATAAAGCCAACATCGTAAGCCACTTCGCCTGATTTGCCGCCATAACCAAAGAGTGTGTCAAGTTCTAAGCCACCGTTAAAGTTAGCAATGTTAGAACCCCACAACGAGAAATACACACCGCTTTCGTGAGTGAAGGTCATTGCCGCTTGAACAGCCGCATTGTTAGAGGTTTGTGAAACACCACGGAACAAGTAGTCAGAGGTAAAAGCAGCAGAGCCTGTTACTGTGATAGGATCAGCAGCATTGGCATTGACAGCAGTAAACAACAGTGAGCTTGCAAGTAAGGCGGTGGTTAAAGTAGAAAGTTTCATAGTGACCCCATAGTCGTTTTAGTAAATTAAACACAAAATAATGTTTAAACACGATTTATTATCATGCAGAGGTTGTGCCAACTCTTGTAACTTCTTGTATGTAAAGGTTTCTTCGGTGGTTATTAATGCTTACAATTGTTAATAATACAAAAAATATGGATAAACGAATTGTGCAAAAGCACTAATTTGGTGCGATTGATGTTTGTTTTTGTTGTTTTGGTGCGTTTATTGAGCGAGGAATTGACTATGTTAGATAATTTGGTGCAAAAGGTGCGTGAACAAGTGCGCGAGCGTTATGAGCAGAGTAATCAGTCGGGTCTATGGCATGAATTAGATAAAAATTTGCAGGCAGTCTTGCAAGAAACCTTCGCGAAGATGGAGTTAGTCACGCGTGAGGAGTTTGACCGTCAAACAGTGCTTCTTTCTGAGGCGCGGCAAAAATTAACCGTTTTACAAGCACAGTTGAAGACTTTAGAACAACAAGTGAAGTAGTTATACTTAATAGCATAATTGTACCTAAACCGCCTGCTTACCCTCTCTCTAACTCTCTCCCTCAACAGGGAGAGGACTTAGCTCCCTCTCCCTGTTGAGGGAGAGGGCTGGGGTGAGGGCGAAAAGTAAGTATAGACAGCAACTTACAACATACTTATTCCGAACTCAGGTTAGTTAAGTTTGTTGAAATGGACTCATTTTAAATTGAATATTAAGGAAGATAGAGCATGTCGCTTGCTTTGGTTTATACCCGCGCCGCCTTGGGCTTAAATGCGCCCTTAGTCACCGTAGAAGTGCATTTAAGTAATGGCTTGCCTGCTTTAACGATTGTGGGCCTACCCGAAGCAGCCGTGCGTGAAAGCAAAGATCGTGTGCGTTCTGCACTTATCAACGCGGGTTTTGACTTTCCTCAACGTCGTTTAACCATCAATTTAGCCCCTGCCGATTTACCCAAAGAAGGAGGGCGTTTTGACTTGCCCATTGCGCTAGGTATTTTGGCGGCTAGTGGTCAAGTGTCTGTCGAAAGTTTGTTGCACCGTGAGTTCTTGGGTGAATTGGCATTAACGGGCGAATTGCGCCCCATTTTAGGCGTATTGTCAGCCAGTTTAGCCGCCACCAAAGATCAACATCCCCTATTTGTTCCATTAGAAAATGCCGCCGAAGCCGCTCGCCCCAAAGATGCCGTCGTTTATGGGGTCAAAGATTTAGCAAGTTTATGTCAGCATTTATCGGGTGAAAATCCCATATCGCCAGCGCAAGCAACGCCTCATCAACAGCAACGGCCATTACCTGACTTAATAGATGTCAAAGGCCAACATCGTGCCCGTCGTGCCTTAGAAATAGCCGCAGCAGGTGGGCACTCTTTATTGATGATGGGGCCGCCAGGAACAGGCAAAACCTTATTGGCGGCACGTTTACCGAGTATTTTGCCACCTTTAGATGACGATACCAGCTTAGAAGTGGCCACTATTCATTCGGTGGCAGGGCAACAGGCGCACGCCTTTGGTGTCGCGCCATTTCGTTCGCCGCATCACACCGCATCGGCGGCGGCATTGGTCGGTGGCGGTTCTAATCCTCGGCCTGGTGAAATTACCTTGGCGCATCATGGGGTATTATTTTTAGACGAATTACCCGAGTTTGACCGTAAAGTCTTAGAAGTATTGCGTGAGCCTTTAGAGTCAGGGCAAGTGGTGATTTCGCGTGCCGCTAAACAAATGACTTTTCCAGCAGGTTTTCAACTGATTGCGGCGATGAATCCGTGTCCTTGTGGTTTTTTGGGTGATGGTACGCCCCGTTGCCGTTGTTCTCCTGACCAAGTGCAGCGTTATCGCGGCAAATTATCAGGACCCTTATTGGATCGCATAGATTTACATATCGAGGTGCCGTCTTTGCCCGCTTCAGCATTACGGAATACCGACGCTAGTGAAAGCTCCGCCATTGTCCGTGAACGGGTGTTAAAGGCACGTGCACGTCAGCACACACGGCAACAACTCACCAATAAAGCCTTAACACCGAGTTTATTGGATAAACACTGTGTTTTAGGCGAAAAAGAAGCGAAGTTACTCGATCAAGCGATGCAACGTTTACGGCTATCCGCGCGCGCCTATCATCGAATCTTACGCGTGGCACGTACCATTGCCGATTTAGCCAATAGTGACGAAATTTTAGTGCCACATATTACCGAGGCGATTGGGTATCGGTTGTTGGATAGGCAGTAACGTAGTGGCGTGAACTTGGCGCAACCGTTCTCTACACATCTTTTGAAAAGCATTAAATGAGGATATAAGCAAAAACTCCCCTCCTCGGAGGCTATGTCGTCGTTAATAGTTGAAATCGCTTTTCTCCCTCTCCTAGCGGGAGAGGGTTGGGGTGAGGGGGGAAGCAGGCGGTGTAAACACGAAATATAGTGCTTAACATCCTGCCAAAACCCTCACCCTAGCCCTCTCCCACAGGGAGAGGGAACTTTTCGTGACGAAATTTTAGTTTCAACTGCTAACGACGACATAGCCTCCTCGGAGGGGCTAGGGGTGGGTTTAATGGCAAACAGCAATGTCTTACCTGCCAAATTCACCCCCTCCTAACCTCCCTCTTAAAAAGCAAGGGGGAGGAACTTGATAGCCTTAGGGTTTAAACCCAGCATTGACTGCACAATCAAGGATATAAACAACATTTATCCCACCCACCTTGACTATTTAACGCATACACCACACGGTCATGTAAACGACTTGGCCGCCCCTGCCAAAACTCAATACGCTCAGGGGCGAGGCCGTAACCTCCCCAATGCGGTGGACGCGGCACACTAGCAATATATTTGGCGGCAAAAAAAGCAGCACGTTTAACTAATGTCGTTTTGCTGTCTAATAATTGACTTTGTTCTGAAGCCCAAGCCCCTACGCGAGAGCTATAAGGCCGAGAGTGAAAATAAGCATCGGAAATGGCACTGGTGACTTTGGCAATTTGGCCTTCAACCCGCACTTGTCGTTCGAGTTCTGGCCAAAAAAAGGTCAGTGCGACATAAGGCGTAGCATCAATTTGTTGGCCTTTACGACTACTATAATTACTATAAAAAACAAACTGTTGGCCTTCAATACCTTTTAATAACACCATCCGCGCAGACGGTTTGCCTTCGCTACTGACGGTGGCGACATTCATGGCGGTGGGTTCATTGACTTCTGAGGCAATCGCTTCATCTAACCATTGATTAAATTGAGCTAAAGGGTCAGCTAAGCAGTCAGTGAGTGATAATTCTTTTTTTGAGTATTCTTGCCGAATGTGGGCAATATCGTGACGTTTCACAGGGCTTTCTCAGTATAAAAGCAATATTTAGAGCCTGAGGCAAAGTGGCGAAATTGGCAAGCCTACAAATCATGGGATTATGTGAAGATGACTAAAAAGAAAGAAGCCGCATAAAGCGGCTTCTGACTTACATTAAGGTCGGCTGGGTTTTAACCCAGCACTTCCAACACGAACAGTAAGTTCTTACTTATCCGTTACCGCACCTTCTGACGCACTCGACACGGTTTTGGCATATTTCGCTAACACACCACGAGTATATTTAGGCGCAGGAGCTGTCCATTTGGTCCGACGTTGAGCCATGTCTTCATCGCTGACATTAACACTGATTTCACGCGTGACCGCATCAATAGTAATAATATCGCCATTTTCCACTAAGGCAATTGCACCGCCATCAGCGGCTTCGGGAGTAATATGGCCAACCACAAAACCATGACTACCACCCGAAAAACGACCATCGGTAATCAATGCCACTTCTTTACCCAAACCTTTGCCCATTACCGCAGAAGTGGGCGATAACATTTCGCGCATGCCTGGCCCACCTTTAGGACCTTCATAACGAATGACAATGACGTCATGGGCGACGACTTCGCCATTCAAAATGCCTTGTAAAGCATCTTCTTCGCTGGCATAAACACGGGCATTACCTTGAAAATACAAGCCTTCTTTGCCTGTAATTTTGGCGACCGAGCCTTCTGGCGCAAGATTGCCTTTTAAGACAATTAAATGAGAGTCCGCTTTAATCGGGTTGTCAAAGGGACGAATAATATCTTGGTCTGCGGGATAGTCTTCCACATCGGCTAAGTTTTCGGCTAAGGTTTTGCCTGTGACGGTTAAGCAATCACCGTGTAATAAGCCTTGCGCCAACATCCGTTTCATTAAGGGTTGAATACCACCAATGGCGATCAATTCGCTCATCATGTATTTACCTGATGGCCGTAAATCAGCCAATACAGGTGTGGTTTCACCTAAACGGACAAAATCTTCTAGAGTCAAATCTACGCCAACCGTGTGTGCCATTGCCAAGAAATGCAAGACGGCATTGGTTGAACCAGCCAAGGCAATAACAACACGAATGGAATTTTCAAAGGCTTTTTTGGTCATAATGTCGCTAGGTTTAATGTCTAGCTTCAATAATTCTAAGACCTGTTGGCCTGCGCGATAACAATCTGATAGTTTTTCATCACTGACCGCATTTTGCGCACTAGAGTTAGGCAAGCTCATGCCCAGTGCTTCAATTGCCGAAGCCATAGTATTAGCGGTGTACATGCCACCACAAGAACCCGGACCGGGAATCGCCACTTCTTCAATTTGTTTCACTTGAATGGCACTGAGTTCACCTTTGGCGTGTTGGCCAACCGCTTCAAACACCGAAATAATATCGGTATGACCTGCACCGGGTTTAATCGTGCCGCCATAAACAAAAATAGACGGACGATTTAAGCGCGCCATGCCCATGATGCAAGCAGGCATATTTTTGTCGCAGCCACCAATGGCTACTAAACCATCAAAACCTTCACAACCTGCCACAGCTTCAATAGAGTCGGCAATAATTTCGCGTGATACTAAGGAATATTTCATGCCTTCCGTACCGTTAGCGATACCGTCAGAAATAGTAATGGTATTAAAAATAACGGCTTTGCCACCTGCGGCATTTGCGCCTTTTTCGGCTTCGTC
>JBKJUH010000015.1:0-3236 GCA_046590075.1 Agitococcus sp. | reverse complement strand
TTGATGCGTGATTCAATCGCGCTCAACACCTCTACGCCGGGCCGTATGGCTCCCACCAGTGCCGTGTGTTTTTTACTGCTGGGCAGTATTATGTTATTAGATGGTATGCAGCTACCGCATCATAAAAACCTAATGAGTGGTTTGGCATTAAGTATTGCTTTGGTCAGCATTTTGGTTATTTTGGGTTATGCCTATCGGGTGACGCCGTTTGGCGGAATTGACAATTTAGACCCCATGGCTCTGCATACTGCGCTTCTTTTTTTACTACTGAGTTTCTGTACGCTCAGCCTACATCCAGAACACCCCATACTGCGCGCAGTGGCAGTCCCTCAGGCCAAAATTTTCTTTTTGATGATTATATTTATCCCTGTGGTTTCATGGATACGTCTACAAGGTCAATATCGTTTTGGACTTTACGATACCAATACGGGTCTCGCCCTACTGACCCTGTTTTTTATGGTGATATGGTTAATTGTGGTGGTACGCACAATGAACACCATTCACCAACAGCAGCAACAAATCCAAAATCAACACCTGCTGCACCAATCTATACTCAGCAATATGAGTGAAGGTGTGGTGGTGGTAGACCATCAACTCGCGTTTCAGGTCTTTAACCCTGCTGCCGAAGAAATGCTGGGTATGGGCGGTACCACCGCCGAAGTCGCAGCATGGCAAGAGTATTTTGGCGTGTTTCACCCCAAAACCATGCAGCGTTATCAAGTGGAAGAATATCCTGTCGTCCTAGCCCTTAACGGCACTCATGTTGACGATGCAGTACAGTTTATCCGAAATGCCCAACGCCCCCAAGGGCGGTATATTAACGTCAGTGCCCGCCCTATAGCTAATGAAGCAGGTACTATTGTCGGAGCGGTTGCGGTACTGCACGATATAACTGAAAAACGCCGTGTGAGCGAAGCACAGTTACAGGCAGCTATTTATGAGCGCAGCATCAGTAGTGCACTTGCCTTGTTTAGTACGGGTATTGAGCAACAAGATATTTTAAGCCAGTTACTGCACCAGCTCGGTACCAATCACCCTTTTGCGGTATCGGCATTTTACGCCTATCACCCCGAACAACAACATTATGGCTTGGTTGCGCACTATGCCCCCGCTAGTGCTATCAACCAAACAGCGATGTTTGAGGAGCACCACTTAGCCGCCCTTCTAAATATTGAGGAACAAGCTGTGTTGGTGGCACAGGGTATGGCAGAGTTATGCCCTTTATTGGGTTTAATAGAGCATCCTGTAGCGCTACTGCTTTGCCCCGTTAAAAATGACAGCCATAAATTAGGACTGTTTGTGCTAACTGCCAATGACCCCCTTAATGAAAGTGACTTGCACTTTAGCCAACGTTTGGCGACAAAACTGGCAGTTGCCCTCACCAACATTAAACATCATCAAGAGTTAAATGCCTTAAACAACCAACTGCGCCAATATAGTGAAGAAATTTCCCATCAAAATCAGTTGCTTGAGCATGCCTCACAAATGAAGTCTGAGTTTTTGGCCAATATGTCGCATGAATTACGCACGCCGTTAAATGCCATTATTGGCTTTAGTGAAATTTTAAAAGATGGGATAGTGGGCGAGTTAACTAGCGACCAAGCCAGTTATGTGACGGAGATATATGACAGTGGCGAGCATTTACTGTCACTGATTAACGATATTCTTGACCTGTCTAAAGTTGAAGCAGGCATGATGACGCTAGATCTGAGTCCCGTCGAGGTGGTTGGCTTATTACAGGGCAGCTTGAGCGTGATTAAAGAAAAAGCCCTTAAAAACAGTATTACCCTGACGCTTGAGGTTGAACACGCCCCAGAGCACATCATGGCTGATGGCCGTAAGGTCAAACAAATTGTCTATAATCTACTATCCAATGCCGTTAAGTTTACCCCAGAGCATGGCGAAATCCGTCTAGTAGCCAAAGTTGTTGGCCGTGAGGCACGGCAATTACACGTGCCAGACATGGCGGTGTGTCAATTGTTGGCACCCGACAATGACTGGCAACAGTTTCTTGAAATTCGCGTACACGATACGGGTATTGGTATTGCAGCCGACGATCTGCAGCTTTTGTTTCAGGCATTTACCCAAATTGACTCCTCGTTGTCACGCGAATTTGCAGGTACAGGCTTGGGTCTTGAGTTGATTCGGCGTATGGCCGAACTGCATGGTGGTAGTGTTGCTGTTGCCAGTGCTCCCCAACAAGGCTCTTGTTTTGCCGTTTGGTTACCCATACGTGAAGCAGAATTAGCCAAAGAATTAGCCGTCGCAAGCCCAGAGCCGTCTGAGGCAATGCCCAGTGTCAATAGCAAACTGCTGGCCTTAATTGTAGAAAATAATCCTCAGGCCACAGAAATTTTACGGCATCACCTCGAAGGGGCAGGCTTTACCGTTATTACCGCGCCCAATGCCGAACAAGGTTTGGCGATTATGGCCAAAAGCCTGCCCGACCTCATTACCCTCGACTTATTCCTGCCAGGTATTGACGGTTGGGATATGCTCACACTCATTAAGGCCGACCCTCGACTGGCAGAAATTCCTGTGGTGATTGTCTCTATTGCTGCCAACAGTTGTAATGGTATGGCACTGGGTGCTGCCAAAGTGTTACAAAAACCCCTACGCCGTGAGGAGCTAATTATTACCTTGCGTGAGTTAGGACTCTTAGCGGAAGAATCGCGCCCACTTACGGTATTAGCGGTTGATGATGACCCCAACGCCCTAACCATTATTAGCACCTATCTTGCCGCCGAAAAAAACGTCAGCTTGCGTCATGCCAGCAATGGCCTCGAAGCCGTGACGTTAATTAAGCAAGCAGTACCCGATTTGCTCATTGTGGATTTATTGATGCCCGTCATGAATGGTTTTGAAGTCGTAGCGCACTTAAGAGACTCGCCGACTACGGCTTCACTACCCATTGTGGTCGTCTCATCTAAAGAGATAACCGCCGAAGAGCGTCAGTGGCTCGGCGACCAAAACGTGTTGCAGATTATCGCTAAAGGCTCCTTTAATGGTGAGGGTTTTCTCAATGAAGTACGTCGCGCATTAAAAAGGTAAATGCAAATGTCCCTAACGATTTTGATTATAGAAGACACGCCTGCGAATACGCGCTTATTTACCGTCGTTTTAAGTGCTGCGGGTTATCAGGTATTGTCAGCAACCACTGCACAGGAAGGCATTGCGTTGGCACGTAGTGCTCAGCCTAATCTGATTTTAATGGATATTCAATTGCCGACCATGAA
>JBKJUH010000406.1:0-3959 GCA_046590075.1 Agitococcus sp. | reverse complement strand
GCGGGTGATGTCCTCATAGAAGCTGCAGGTCAGGGAACAGATACTGTCATCGTGACGGGTGCGTTTAACGTCACACTGGGAGGGAGTTTTGAAAATCTAACTTTGCTATCCAATGGTACGGCCACAGGTACAGCAGACGATAATATTATTAATACCAATAATGCTGCGGCTAATACCATAACGGGTGGCAATGGCAACGATACCTATTTTATTGATAGTCTTGATACGGTTAATGCTGACACAGGTGGCACCGACACCATTAATTCCAGTGCCACTTATACCTTAATCGCCAGTGTCGAAAATCTCACCTTAATTGGTACCAGTGCCATTAATGGCACAGGCAACGCCAGCAATAATGTGATTATTGGTAATGCTTCAAATAATAGTTTGACAGGTGGTGGCGGTACAGACACGTTGCAAGGTGGCTTTGGTAATGACACTTATGTCTTTACAGGCGCGGTCACAGGCACAATTACCGAGTCGGCTAATCAAGGCATTGATTTTATTTCCAATACCGTCAGTATTGACTTAAGCGCATTAGGCTTTGCAAACGTTGAAGGTGCTTATTTAGCAACCACAGGTATTACTGCTACAGGTACAACGGGTAGCGATTATTTAACCAGTGGCATAGGCCGTAGTTGTACCTTAACAGGTGGCAATGGCAATGATATTTTAGATAGCCGAGCAGGTGGCGGCGATGGCGACATTGACCAAGGCGCTGATGGTCAAGGTGGTGATAGTATGAATGGAGGCAACGGTAGTGATACTTATTTTGTCAGCACTTGGGATGAATGGGATGATAACTTTTTCTCTAATGACACAGAAACAGTGCCTACCATTCAAGATATAGTGAATGATACAGGTACTGGTATAACAGATATTGATACGGTTGTTGTTATTTGGACTGACTCTACTCAAGATATGGGTGGAATCGGCGTTGATGAGGTTATTGATTCTGCCACCTTAGACTTGAATTCAGGAACGTGGACAACAATTGAAAACGCCCAAATGCAAGGCGATGATGATTTAAAGAACTTTATCGGTAACGGCTCAAATAATGTATTGACGGGAGCGGCTGGCGCAAACACGCTCACGGGTAATGCGGGTAATGACACGCTCAATGGCAATGGTGGCGACGACACCCTCAATGGTGGTTCAGGTAACGACACCCTCAATGGTGGTTCAGGTAACGATGCCATGACGGGTGGTGCAGATAATGACACTTATTATGTCGATAGTGCCAGTGATACGGTGACCGAAGCCGCAGGTGGTGGTACAGATACCGTCTTCTCGACAGTCACATTTACCCTTGCAACAGACGTTGAACATTTGACCTTAACGGGCAGTGCCGCAGTAAATGGCACAGGTAATGCTGGTGCTAACATTATTAATGGCAATAGTAGCGCGAACACCTTAACGGGTAACGGTGGCGCAGATACCATTAGTGGTGGTGCAGGTGATGATACTTATTTTATTGATGCAACTGACATTCTTATTGAAAACGGTGGCGCAGGCAATGACACCGTCTCTATTGGTGCGTCTTGGGTATTAGGCAGTAACTTTGAAAACCTCACGCTGACCGCTGGTGCAACAACGGGTACAGGAAACACCCTGAATAATACCTTCAATAGCCAAAATGCGGGCGGGGCAAACACCTTAACGGGTGGACTTGGTGATGATGTTTATGTCATTGACCAAGCTGATGTAGTCGTTGAGGCCGCTAGCGCAGGTTCAGATGTCGTTTATTTCAATTCAACCGCAAACACAATTACTTACACGTTAACTGCCAACGTCGAAACCTTGGTCATATATGGTACAGCAACAGCAATCAATGGTATTGGTAATGTCTTAAACAATGGCTTATGGGGGCGTGATAATACTAATGCTAACGTCTTAACGGGCGGTGCTGGCAACGATTATTATGTCGTCGGTAGCAATGATACGGTAGTTGAAAATGCCAGCGAAGGCACAGATTCGGTATATATCAGCAATGTGGCATACGCGACAACGGTAAGTAACACACTCAATAATGTTGAAAATGTCTATGCCTATGAATTTACTACAGGTAGAACATTAAACTTTGCCAACAATACCACTGGGCTTAATATTGTCGGTAGCACCTTTGGTGAGAATATAACGGGCGGTAGTGGTAACGATACCCTCACAGGTAATGGCGGTGCCGATACCCTTAATGGTGGTGCAGGTAACGATACTTATTTCACCGATGGTGGTGATACGATTACCGACAGTAGTGGTACTTCTGATTTAGTGAACTCCACGGGTACTTATACCTTAGGTGCAGGTTTAGAGAATCTAACATTGACAGGCTCAGCAGCCGTTAATGGTACAGGTACAACTCTAGACAATATTCTTACAGGTAATAGCGCAGTCAATACCTTAACAGGATTGGCGGGTAACGATAGTTATTACATTAGCTCAGGGGATTCAGTTGTTGAGGCAGCAGCAGAAGGTACAGATACAGTCTTTGCTGACTTTACCTACAGTATTTCGGCTTTGGTTAATGTCGAGAACGTGACGTTAACAGGTACGGCTAACATCAATGCCACAGGTAATACCGCAGTCAATGTGTTAACAGGCAATGCGGGCAACAATCAACTAGATGGTGGTACAGGTGCTGATACCTTAGTCGGTCTCGCTGGGGATGACAGTTATCTTGTTGATAATGTCAGTGATGTTGTGACTGAGGCCGCTAGTCAGGGTACAGATACAATTTACACCACCGTATCTTACTCGCTTCCTGCCAATGTCGAGTTTTTAATTGGTACGGGTGCTAGCTTAACACTGACAGGTGACGCATCTGCTAATACTTTAGTCAGTCAAGGTGCTACAACCACCATGATAGGTCTTGATGGTAATGACTTGTATGTGGTTGATGACGCAACGGATATTGTCACTGAAGGTTCAGGCGCAACATCGGGACGTGACACTATTCAAACAACCATTAGCTACAATATTTCCGCTAATGTTGAGGATATTTTTCTGGTAGAAGGCAGTGCTGCCACTACATCCGTCGGCAATGCCCTAGATAACGCATTTATTAGCAATAGCAATACCAATACCTTCACGGGTGGGCTGGGCGATGATAGTTATTTTATTGATTCTGCCGCCGATACCGTCATTGAAAACCTGAATGAAGGCACAGATACCGTTGTCATTAGTGCAACCTACACCTTAGTCGCTAATGTCGAAAACCTGACTCTCATTGGTACCGCGGCAATAAATGCCACAGGTAATGGTTTGAATAACATTCTGACAGGTGGGGCGGGTATTAACAGTATTGTGGGTGGTGGTGGTGACGACACCTTAGGCGGTGGGCAAGGAAACGACACGCTTGAAGGCGGTGCGGGTAATACTGCCTATACTTTCAATAGAGGTGATGCCGCAGATACGATTATTGATGTGGGCGGTGTTGATATTCTTAACTTCGCTAGCTCTAATATTAGTTATACCCAACTTTGGTTTAAGCACACAGGCAATAATCTAGAAATAGATGTCATTGGTACAAACGATACCGTGTTTATCAAAGACTGGTATTTGTCCGATGTCAACAAGGTGGAAACCATTCACAGTGGTGATGCGTTTAGTGTCAGCAGTACCGACATAGAGCGTCTAGTGCAAGCGATGAGTGCCTTAACACAACCCAGTTTTGGCGAGACAGGTCTGGCACCAGAAATATTTGATGCCCTAGAGTCAACCTTCTTTGGCACTTGGAAATCGACATAATCGTTCATAAATTGCCTGTTATCTTTTAGATGGCAGGCAATTTTGTCGTATCTGCTCTTTTCTAAAGCACAAACTTCCGTATAATCGCCACTTTCCATATAACGTCTTAGGGTTGAGGTCAAAACAATTGACCTCAACCCTAATTAAAACTCAGGACTTACGCATCGCACCGCGATTAGCGCGTTTTGTGAGCATAAGGCCGCCTAAAGCGGCTG
>JBKJUH010000354.1:0-12343 GCA_046590075.1 Agitococcus sp. | reverse complement strand
GGTGCTGCATTTGGTTGCCAAGAATCCATAAAAATGAATGAGCATCCAAAAGCGAAGTGTTTGAGTCCTTGTTTTTTAAAAAGCGTTGTACTTGTTTGATGATGTCACAAAATTCGCCATAGTTTTGCCATGAGGCATTGTTACTGGTTTTAAAATCGTGAATCTCTAATAGCTTAAAAATTTCGTCAAACTTACTTTGTGAGATAGGTAGATATTTGTCTTTATTTTTGATGAAAAATAAATAGGCAGTAAATTGATAGCTGAGTCCTTCACTTAAAAACAATGCAAAGGCATCGCTGTCTTTCATTTTGTCTTTATAAAAATTAAAACACAGTTCTTCTAAGCTACGGCTAGTTGGTTTTTTAGAAAAATCGTCTTTTTGTCGCCAATTGACTAAGTTATTGGGAATCATTTCAAAATTATAGTTAACCTTCGTTTTAATTGCCGAGCTGACTTTTTCTTGGATTTTTCCTGTACCAATGTCATCTACTTTCCAGTGTTTGTTAAGAAGGGCTTCTCTAGCTTCTTTGTAAACCTCACGCTTATAGTTTTCTTGGTTTTCTAGGTAGTTAGAAGAAGCGAAGGATTGAAAGATTTCGCCATTCTGTAAAAAGATAAAATTAGTAAAAAGGCTGAATAGGTCTTCTAAAATATTTGTTTGAATAATCATGATGCTGGCCTGTAGTTTTATAAAATGGCTTATGTTTTTTTCGTCGGGGTAGTGTACTCAATAACAGTCATTTACGAGTTGGTTTTTAACGGGTTGTTAAAACCTTGAGCTTATTTGTAGGCTTAGTGTCTCGTTGGTGGTGGTACTTATCTTTACTCAAAGTAGATGGTAATGCTAATCATCAGGTTGATATTTAGGTGCTGATTCGGACGGTCATTCGGACGGCTACAATACTAAGCAGTACACCTACAGACAGCAACGATTCAAAAACGGACAGTCAAGAAAGCTCCAAAGCCTTGCAGATATTAACGTTATGGAAAAAATGCCAATTTTTAGTGGACAAAAATGGACGGTTTAGAATGGGTGCATTCGGACGGTCATTCGGACGGTTTTGTAAGTGTTGATTCGGACGGTAAGAGTGACTTTGTTAATGTGTGAAAGAATTGCTGCATAACGATGTTGAAATATCGCAAGAAAAAACAGCCACATCCCTATGACCAGAGCGTTGCCACTCGAAGGTGACAGTGGACTTACTGGAGGACGTAGCCGTTTGATTAAGATTAGCACAGAGATAAATGGCTTTTTATTGATTTTTTTATACAGCTGCCATAATGTGGATTTTTCGCGGTGATAAGCCAAAATTATAGGGTACTTGTGCGCGTTGGGGGCACATTTGGGGGCAAGATGTTTTTTTAATTTCTGTATGTACATGATTTATAATAATTTTTTACTGTAGTTTGCCTCCAGTTACGTACCAAAAATACTTTATAAATCAGCCGCTTACATTAGCGGCTTTTTTTGTGTCACGTATTTTGGCGTGTCACCATGCCCAAGAAAATGAATGACTTAAAAGATTACTTCCTGTATTTTCAGGTAATAAAAAACAGCGTTATTGGTGGCTTGGTGGCGGTGCAAAAATCAATAAAAAGAAATTCATCTCAGTGTTAATCTACATTAAACGGCTACTTCCTCCCGTAAGTCCATTGCTACCTTCGAGTGGCAACGCTCTAGTCATAAGGGAGGTGGTCGTTTTTGTCTGTAAAGACAATTTTAGGACTTACGCAGAGTTTATAAAAATATCATTTATAATCAATAGGTTGAATTCATTGGCAAATAAAGTTAAGTTTTTATAAAAGCCATTAAAATCAATACCTTATTGGTTTTTCTGCGTAAGTCCTAAATTTAATATTTATGTGTGACTTCTGCTCAATTTTGTCGCCTGCCTTAGAGCTTATCCGTAAATAACGATTGAAAGTAAGAGGCATTATCCCGATTAATTGAACATTGATTAAAGAGTGATGAGGGGCAAGAAGTTGAGTGGACGATTGGCGAGCTGGGAAGTATCCGCCACGTTTTGGGCACGAGTAGAACCGTTGATTCCAGTAAAAGTGTGTAACTTCGGTGTCATTTCTTCATAATTCTGTCCGAAGTATTGTAAAAAACGACAGTCTCAAATTGTCGTTATCTTGTCCAATCAACTACATTAACGAGTTATGATTGAGCGATAAACGGAAAAGTAGAGTGGGGATGCGATAATGAATAATCATGAAGTCTTAGACTCAAAGCTGCAACAGCTCTATCGTCAATTACCTCAAGAGCAACCTAGCCCCGAACTAGATGCCAAAATAATAAATGCTGCACAATTTTCGGTGCGCGCCAAAAAAACGTGGCAACAACCCTTTGCCCTAGCTGCAACATTGACGCTTACCACTAGTCTTATTTGGTATTGGCAAGCTGAGCAACCCTTACAATTAGAACGAGCTGTTTCCGTCGCCAAAGAACAGTCGCCCGTTGCTGCACCATTGCCCGAACGCTCACCCATAGAAAGCAGCCATCAATCAGATGAAGTTGTTCTTCAATCATCGCGCAAAGAAATGACTGTTATTGCATCTAATATAGCCAAACTATCACAGCAAAAAGCTAAACAAATGAACGAATTAGATGGCTTGTCTAGTAAAAAGATGGACGATAACAAAATTAGTGGTGTGGCTAAGTCCGATAAAGATGTTAAAGCAAATGTTGTTGAGGAACAGAAGCAAGCAGTGGCCGCTCCAAGTCTTACCAAAAATGCACCCACTCCGATGATTGCCGAGGTACTACCCGAGTCAGTCAGTGTACCAATTGCCACCATCAAGCCTTCCGCATCAGCACAAGGTGCTGCGATGGCAGACCGCATGGAAGCAAGGGCAAGCTCGGCAGGGGCAATTGCACCTCAAGGCCAATTAGCCGTATCTAAAAAAGCTAAAGAAGAAGGTCAGGTATTTAGTGCCACCATTGAAGGCGCAGCCATTGGCATGCGTCAAGCGCAATTATTGACGTTAGGATTTAACTGCCAAAATGACGTTTGCCAAAAGACTATCAATCGCCCCAGCCAAGCCCGTTATTGGGGAATGTCTGCTACAAACGCGCAATTATCGGCATTTATCCGCCAACATACAGTCAATCAACTGGTGTTAGCACAACCGCAGGCAAGTCTCGAGGAAATAACACAGCAGATAGAGCAATTAGGCGAGCCTACAGAGCGTGACTGTACCCTGCAACAAGGGGTGGAAAAAGCCCAGAGTCAGAGAGTTGTTGATGGTTATTTATTGCAAGTACGTCAACAGGGCAGTGTGGTAACTGTGTCGATATGTTTGGCGCAATAATTGAGCGGTATGGTTGTGTTGATGTGGATTTGAGCAGTCAAGTCCACATCATGTTAGCATGACTAACCAATACCCAATTCAGCTAACTCGGCAGGGCTAGGCTCATCTTTGAACGCAAATGCGACAATTTCTAAACTGCCTGTACCAGAATACACTTGGTAAAAATCGGCATCCATAAATGTTGCTATGAGCGATGCTTCCGTAAATCCTGTTTTATGAGCAAAGAAGTCATTACCGCTACGTTCAATTTCTTTACCGAAGCCATACATGACATCTTGCACAGAAATCGGTCCTGCAGGTGATTCGTAAAGGACATCATTAATGTCCATGTCGTTTTCGACAAAAGCACGCATCACGGCAGCCATATCAGGCACCCGAACATGAGCAAAACCTTCCTGCTTTAATACATGAAGAAATCCAGCTAACACTTTTTTGACATCATGACGATAATAATGTTCTAAATTATGGGAACAATAGATGGCATCGTAGCTATTGGCTGGAAGAGTGGTGAGTTCGCGAGCATCGCAAAGTACGTCAGGATTAACAGAAGGGTCGATATCTAGCCAAACTTGTTCCCAACCTTTATACATATCAGGAAGCGGAATTTCTTTAGAGTTACCGCCAACATTTAATACTTTTTTACGCGCCATTTTTTATGTGTCCTGAGGATTGTTATTGAGGGGGTTGGCGATGATAAATAGCAGGCATAAAAAAAGCCAGCTTATTAAGGCTGGCTTCTTTAGATTTGGTGATCCCACCGGGAATCGAACCCGGGCTACCGCCGTGAAAGGGCGATGTCCTAACCGCTAGACGATGGGACCGCATCTGAGGAGGCATATTCTACGGACGAGGTGTATCACTGTCAATAGATTTTAACGATTGCCACTGCAAATTCCATTCCGACTGCTCGTTTTTTGACAAACCACCTAAAACTTCAATGGCTTGACGTAAGCGAGCAAACGTTAAATCTGCGCCAAGTATGCCCATTGACTCCATCACAGGTGTGCTTGACGTGCTGCCAGCAATGGCAACAAAGAGCGGAAACATAAAATCACGCAGTTTATAACCCATAGCTGTGCTGAGTTGACTGAGTAATAAACTGATATGGTTATGATCCCAAACACGTAATTGCTCAAAGTCCCACAAGGCATATTGTAGTATGCGTTTCACTTCAGCGGGTGTTAGTTTTTTATGCGTGAACTTATCCGCCGTCACATTGACAGTGCCAGCTAAAAAGAATCCTGCCCAATTTACCGCTTCTGACAAGGTTTGAATCCGTGATTGCACTTGTTTAGCGACTTGGCTCAAATACTCAGGATTAATTGCCCATTGTTGAAAGGCGTGCATAAACTCAGGTAGAGGCATTTCTTTCAGCCATTGGCCATTTAACCAACTGAGTTTTTCAACATCAAAAGTAGGACCACCTAAAGACACACGATTAATATCAAACTGACTAATCATATCGGCTAACGAGAATTTTTCGCGGTCATCAGGCATTGACCAACCCATACGCCCTAAATAGTTCAGCACCGCTTGCGGTAAATAACCCATACGTTGATAGTAAGTAATACTGGTCGGGTTTTTACGTTTACTGAGTTTGCTTTTATCAGGATTACGCAATAACGGCATGTGACAGAAAGTGGGAGCTTGCCAATCAAAGTATTTGTACAACAACAAATGTTTGGGCGCAGAGTTAATCCATTCTTCACCACGAATCACGTGCGTAATCGCCATTAAATGGTCATCAACGACATTGGCTAAGTGATAGGTCGGTAAACCATCGGCTTTCATCAATACTTGCATATCGACATTTGCCCATTCAATGGCTATTTTGCCACGTAACATATCATCAATTTCGCAGATACCTTCACGCGGCACAGTCATGCGAATTACTGAGCTTATACCAGCGGCTAATTTGCTTTGCACTTCTGCTTTGGACAGTTGCAAACAGTGGCCGTCATAACCAATCACCGCATCTTTACGCGCTTGTTGCTCTTGGCGTAAGGCTTCTAAGCGATGATTATCACAAAAACAATGAAAAGCATGGCCTTTATCAACCAACAACTGCGCGTGTTGTTGATAAATCGCACTACGTTCACTTTGGCGATACGGTGCATATGGGCCACCCATATCAGGGCCCTCATCCCACGTTAAACCTAACCATTTTAATGACGATAATATCTGAGCTTCTGATTCAGCACTCGAACGTACTTGGTCAGTATCTTCGATGCGTAAAATAAATTGACCGCCATGCTGACGAGCAAAACATAAATTGAATAAAGCAATATAAGCTGTACCCACATGAGGAAACCCTGTAGGCGAGGGCGCAATACGCGTACGAACGACAGTCATTTTCAGTGACAATCCTTAAAAAGTGATGGGCGATTATACAGTGGAGTTGTGCTACAGTGTTTATATTACGGCTTTTGTCGCCCAACGTTTGTGCTGGCTTGCTTAAAAATGTGCGTCATAGTCGGGTGATAAAAGGGCGTAATAAACGGCAGTTAGGCCAGTTCTCGAAAATCTTAGGTTATGAAGGTGTTATATCATGTCGAAACAACAAAAAACCTTAGATGAGGATATTTTTTGGAGGCTGATAGAAATTAGCACCGCCTTATCGAGCGAACGTAACAAAGCGCGTTTGTTTGAAAAGATATTAGATGCCGCTCAAGATATTACTCATGCCGATGGCGGTACCTTGTATTTACTGCAAGAAAAAAATGGCAAACCCGTGCTTGAGTTTGAGATTTTGCGCAATAACTCACTTAATTTAACGCTGGGTGGCACATCGGGTCGCCCGATTCCCTTTGCGCCTTTGCCCTTGTATCGAGAAGATGGGACACCGAATCATAATAATATTGCTACGCATACCGCACTCACCAAAAAAGTTGAGAATATTAAAGATGCTTATTTTGCCGAGCATCTCGACTTTTCGGGGACAAAAACCTTTGATACGCGCGCAGGTTATCGGTCAAAATCATTTTTAACGACACCGTTGTGTAATCATGCCGATGAAATTATTGGTGTGTTGCAGTTAGTCAATGCTAAAGACCCCAACACAGGGGAAACCATCACTTTTTCTGAAGAGTTAGAACCCATTGTTGCGGCGTTGTCATCCAGTGTTGCCATTGCCTTAGAAAATCAAATTTTATTACAAGACCATACCAATTTGTTAGATGCCTTTGTACAAGTGATAGCGCAAGCGATTGATGCCAAATCCTCTCATACGTCCGCCCACTGCCAGCGTGTACCTGCCTTAACAGAATTACTCGCACAGGCAGCTTGTGAGGCCAAAGAGGGTGCGCTGAAAGATTTTGATTTAGATGAAGGTGATTGGTACGAGTTACGTGTGGCATCGTGGTTACATGACTGCGGAAAACTATCAACACCTGATTATTTGTTAGATAAAGCGACTAAATTACATATTTTAAATGATGGCATTGAAGGGGTAAAAGCCCGCTTTGGTGCGTTAATGGCGCAAACAGAATTAAATTACTTTAAGAAGATGATGGCCGAACCTTCACAAGAGCAAGTGTTGACGGAGGAACTACGTACGCAGTTAGATTGGTTGAAAGAGCAATGTCTCTTTCTTGAAAAAGCCAATAAAGGCGGCGAGTTTATGAGTGAAGACGCTAAGCAAAAAGTCCGAGATATTGCTACTTATCGTTGGTTTGATCATGTAGGCATTGATCAGCCCCTGTTGTCGGAACAGGAAGTGGCATTTCTGTGTATAGAGCGTGGTACTATTACCTATGATGAGCGTCAGAAAATTAATAATCACATGACGGTGACGATCCAAATGTTAGAGTCGCTACCATTCCCCAAAAACTTAAAACGCGTACCTGAGTATGCAGGTGGCCATCATGAAAAAATGGACGGTACAGGTTTTCCTAAAGGGTTAAAGCGCGATGAAATGTCTTGGCCTGCACGCATGATGGCGATTGCTGATATTTTTGAGGCACTAACAGCCAGTGAAAGACCTTATAAACCCGCGATGAAGATTTCACAGGCATTAAGCATTATGCAGCGTATGCGTGACCAAAATCATATTGATCCAGACCTATATCAATTGTTTTTACACCATAGAGTTTGGCAAAATTATGCGAGTCGTTTTTTAAGAGCAGAACAGTTAGATGTTGAGGACTACGAGATGTATTTGTAATAGCCGACTTCATAAAAAAGGACGCATATAGCGTCCTTTTTTATGAGTGCTTTAATTAGGCACCAATTTTGTCACCGAGTTCTTGGCGGCGAGCTTGTAAGCTAGCAGGCAATTTGTCGGCAATTTTAGCAAACAATTCGTCATGGCTGGCTAATTCACGTTGCCAAGCCGCTTTGTCTTGGCTAGTGACTTGAGCATATTGTTCGGTAGTAAATTCCGAACCATCCCATGATAAGTCAGTATAACGCGGCACAATACCAATCGCGGTGTCTTCGCCTTCACCACGACCTTCACAACGCTCAACAATCCACTCGAGTACACGCATATTTTGACCAAAGCCTGGCCAAATAAACTTGCCATTGGCATCGGTACGGAACCAATTGACGTTAAAAATTTGCGGTAATTTTGCGCCCGAAGCTTGCAGTTTTTCACCCAAGGCTAACCAATGAGCAAAATAATCACCCACGTGATAACCACAGAACGGTAACATGGCAAAGGGGTCACGACGAACAATTCCTTGTTGGCCAACCGCAGCAGCAGTGGTTTCTGAACCCATCGTTGCCGCTTTATAAACACCATCTTGCCAGTCAACGGCTTCAACCACTAAGGGCATAGTATCGCCACGACGACCACCAAAGATAAACGCAGAAATAGGCACACCGTTAGGATTTTCCCAATCGGCATCAATCGACGGGCATTGACCAGCAGCAACGGTAAAGCGGGAGTTTGGATGTGCGGCTTTGCGGCCACAATCAGGAGTCCAATCTTGACCTGTCCAGTCAATTAAGTGCGCTGGCGCCGTTTTAGTTAAACCTTCCCACCAAACATCACCCTCATCAGTCAAAGCAACATTGGTGAAAATGACATTTTCGTTTAGGGTTGCCATGCAGTTAGGATTAGTTGTGGTGTTTGTACCTGGTGCAACACCAAAGAAACCCGCTTCAGGGTTGATGGCGTATAAACGGCCATCATGGTGAGGTTTAATCCACGCAATATCGTCACCCACAGTTTCGATTTTCCAGCCTTCGTAACCCGCAGGAGGCACTAACATAGCAAAGTTGGTTTTGCCACAAGCCGATGGAAACGCAGCACCCACGTAGTGTTTTTCGCCTTTAGGATTCGTCACACCCAAAATCAACATGTGTTCTGCTAACCAACCTTGGTCACGTCCCATTGCGGAAGCAATACGTAACGCTAAACATTTTTTGCCTAACAGGGCATTGCCGCCATAACCTGAGCCAAACGACCAAATTTCGCGAGTTTCTGGGTAATGAACAATATATTTTTCGACATTACATGGCCATTTAACATCGTCAGCAGCAGAGAGAATCGGTTGGCCAACGGTATGGACACACGGAACATAACTGCCATCTGTACCCAAAACGTCGTAAACTGCTTTGCCCATACGCGCCATAATACGCATATTAGTGACCACATAAGGACTGTCAGAAATTTCGATACCAATTTGGGCGATATGACTGCCTAAAGGCCCCATAGAGAAGGGGACAACATACATGGTACGACCGCGCATGCAGCCTGCGAATAAACCATTCAGTTTAGTACGCATGACGGCTGGATCTTCCCAATTATTCGTTGGGCCAGCATCGACACGATTTTGCGAACAGATAAATGTACGTTCTTCGACACGAGCGACATCTGAAGGGTCAGAACTGGCTAAATAAGAGTTGGGACGTTTTGCAGGGTTGAGTTTAGTCATCATCCCTGTACTGACCATGAGGTCTAATAAACGCTGGTTTTCTTCGTCACTGCCATCACACCATTCGATGCGTGCGGGCTGTGTGAGTGCCGCCATGTCGGCGACCCAAGCAATCAGTTGTGTGTGTTTGACAAAAGCAGGAGCATTGACAATAGTTTGACTCATGGTATGAGGCCCAATCAACTAAAAAAATATCCATGCACTACAGGGGTGTCCTGAGTGAGTAATAACGCAGGCTAGGACTTACGCAGTGTGTAAGCCACAAAGTAATGACTAGCTTTTGTAAGCCACGTCAGCCTCAAATGAAAGCTAACAAAATATTGGCGGAGGCGGTGAGATTCGAACTCACGGAGGGGGTAAACCCTCGCCGGTTTTCAAGACCGGTGCCTTAAACCGCTCGGCCACGCCTCCAATAGGGCGGCAAGAATACGCTAAAAACGCTAAATTGTCACTAAACGACAATACATTAAATAAAAAAAGGCGCGAAAAACGCGCCTTAATTTATTTGCGTGTGCTTAGTTAGGGTAGAAGTTGACGGGATAAGTCCCTTTCCACGTCTCAACATCATCAGCACCAAAGTTAAAACTCTTTACTATCGCCACAATTTTGGCTTCTAGTTCTGGGTTATTTAACGCGCTGGAGGCAATCTCACAGCTCACTACTTTACCACTTGGATCAACAACAAGTTTCAGCCTGACCGTACCTTCCATACTTGGGTCGTCTTTTAATGCCCGTTGATAAGCATTATTGAGACGGCCACCGTTTTGGTCAAATACACGACGAATGTCTTCTGTAGTTCGTTTGCTGATGCCACCTTCACCACGCGTTTTGCCTTCGCCATCACCACGACCGCCAGCAACACCATTGCCACCAGCCCCAATTAGGCCACCTTTAACGTTTTGAGTACCTTTAGAGCCGAGGTTTAGGTTGCCCTTACTTCCTGAGCCGCCTGCAACACCACCACCAAAACCAGTACTCGATGCGCCATTGTAGGCGACACCACCTGAACCCGCGCCCGCTTTACTTCCAATCATGTTACGACTGGTTCCCGCAGGGCCGCCATTGTCTTTTTGCAAGCCACCTGTTGCGGGTTTTGTCGCAACAATATCCATATCTCTGAGGTCTGCCAAAGCATCGGCGACAGAGCTAATTTCTTTTTGGGCGACGTCTCGCGCACGTTTGATTTCGGAATCAGTTGGTTTGACTTTAGCAACTGCTTCTTTTTCAATCGGCTTCGGTTTGTCTTTGGGCTTATCGACTGCTTTAGCCTCTTTCTTCTCTTCTTTCTTCTCTTCCTTTTTGGGCTCTGGTGGCTTAGGAGGTGGCGGAGGTAACTCCACTTTACGTTCTACCATGCGAGCAACACGTTCAGGTATAGCGACTTCAGCACGAGGAATGGGAGGAAGTTTAATAAAAGGAATAATGATGAAACACAGAATAGCCAAGCCTAACGCAATAATATTGATTCTGCGCGCACGATTAGCATTTTCTGGCAATTCATCCCATGGTAAAAAACCATCAATCAAATGATTGGACATTATTTTTTCCCTCCACGTACCACAGCAAAGGAAATTTTCGCATAGTCATTTTCACTACACGTGGCCATGATTTTACGCACGACAGAGTAGGGCGTTTTCTCATCACCTAAAATAGTGATTTCCCGTTCGGGTATCCCGCGTTCATTTAAAGGAGCTACCGTTTGAGAGGCACGATATTTAAGCTCAGTTGCTAAACTGGGAATAAGGTCGGTCTTAAGGGCTTTCACCTCATTTACGGTAGAAACCTTCAGGTCTTGAACCAAGATATCATCCCGCGTCACCATGACTACTAAGGTGTCTTTAACGTCAGTTTCTGCAATAGAGTCTGGCAGTTTCAAGTTTTTGGCATCAGGTAATTTTGATGGATTGGTTGAGCTTACTAACAAGAAAAACACCAAAATCGTAAAAATATCCATCAGAGACGTTAGGTTTAAATTCGCATTAGCTTTCAGACGTTTTTGTAAGCGTTCATGGCGCTTAACATGAGGGCTTTTAGCTTTCATTTAGCGCCTCCAATATCAGGCGGTGCATCACCAATGCTAATATCTGGAAATAAAGCATATTTCGCAGGTTTTCCTGTTTCTATGCTGGTGATAATACGCACGGCATCCATGGTATGAATTAATTGGTCATAGGGCGTATCTTGTTCAAGCAAAATACTGGCTTCGGTAATTAATGGATACTGCGCTTTAATTGTCCGCAAATAATCATTAAGGGCTTTGTAATCAAACTTGGCTTTGTCATTAAGTGCTATGGTCTTTAAGGGGCCAGTTTGACGATCAGCCACTAAAAAATGGTCTTTATAAACCATAACTTCTAATACTAATGGCGGCTTTTTTTCATCAGACGCTATGCCATCGCCATTGTTTGGCATGGATACCTGTACCACTGCGAGCTGTGTAAACACAGCATTTAGTAACAAGAATGGGATAAGAATCACCATCAAATTCATGAATGAGGTAATATCTAATTCCGGATTCGTGTCACGGTTCTTCGAACGTGACCGCATAATCAACTCCTCTTCTATATCAATGCATAAAACGTGTCGCTATTAAGCATTGTTACGGATTTGACGTAAGGCATTGAGGAGTTTGATAGATGCCATCTCTAAACTTTCAACTACTTCGCCCGTGCGGCTTTGTAAGAGGGCATAAACCAACAATAATGGAATAGCCACAATCAAACCAAATGCAGTGGTGTTCATGGCGACAGAAATGGAGCTAGACAATAAATCGCCTTTAGTAGCAGGGTCGGCATTAGCAATAGCAGCAAAGGCAGTGATTAAACCTTGAACTGTGCCGAGCAACCCTAAAAGTGTGGCTACGTTAGCAAAAGTAGCAATAAATGGTGTGCGCGCTTCTAGGCGAGGTAACACTTCCATGAGTGCTTCTTCCATTGCTGTTTCTACATCTTCGACATTTTTTGCCGTTTGATTGCGTGTCAAACCATAATCTAAAATACGGCCAATTTCGGTTTCATTATCTTTAACAATTTTTAAGGCTTTTTGTGTGTCGCCTTTTTGAATGGAAGGAAATACTTCATCCCATAGTGCTTTGTTAGAAGCTTTAACACGAGCCAAGAAAATAACACGCTCAATGGCCATACCTAATC
>JBKJUH010000116.1:0-2751 GCA_046590075.1 Agitococcus sp. | reverse complement strand
AAGCGTTGCAAGCTCATATCTGAAACTATAGCAACACGAGGATTCCTTTTTGTCATGACTCTTACCTCGCTGCAACCGCAGCCAGCAATTCACTGATAGTTTCTAATAATTGTTGCTCTTGGAACGGTTTGCCCATATAGGCATTAACACCGATTTGGAAAGCACGCTCACGATGTTTTTCACCTGTACGCGAGGTAATCATAATAATGGGCAAACCAATAAGATTCGGATTATGTCGAACCAATGATGCTACCTCAAAACCGTCCATACGCGGCATTTCAATGTCGAGCAACATAATATCAGGGCGAATTTCTTCTAACTTAGTAATGGCATCCAATCCATCTTTGGCTAAGACCACTTCATAACCATGACGCTCTAATAAACGCGATGTCACTTTCCGTACTGTGACCGAGTCATCGACAACCATCACGGTACGCGTACTGCGTGTTGCTTTGACAGGTGCTGCATCTTCAATACGTTGAACTTGACGTGGTTTTTGCAGAGCCGCTGCCCGCAACATAGCTATAGTATCTAAAATGATAACCACAGAACCATCGCCCAAAATGGTGGCACCTGAAATACCCGCTACTGAAGCTAACTGTGCACCCACTGACTTAACAACAATTTCACGCGAACCAATTAACTGGTCAACTTGAATTGCAACACGTTGTTCGGCACCACGCACCAACATAATGGGTAAAGGTAAAGTTTGACCAAACAAACTCGGCACGCGAATACCATGCACAAACTCACCTAAATAGTGCAGTTTGTAGCCTAAACTGGCATATTCAAACGGTGGCGCATCAGGGGCATAATACGTTTCCAGCTCATACGGGCTGGCACGAACAATACCTTCAATCTGAGACAACGGAATGGCGTAAACATCTTCGCCAATACGCACCATCAAGGCACGGCTAACCGCTACCGTAAACGGTAAGCGCATGACAAAGGTTGTGCCTTTTCCTGCCTCTGACTGAATAACGACAGTGCCGCCCAGTTGTTTAATTTCACTTTGCACCACGTCCATACCCACACCACGACCCGAAATCTGAGTCACTTTTTGGGCGGTGGAGAAGCCCGCATGAAACAAGAATTGTAATAATTCTTTTTCACTGATGGCTGCACCTTCTTCTAACAAGCCGCGTTCAATCGCTTTTTTTCGCACCGCTTCAACATTAACACCACGTCCATCATCGGAGAGTGTCAAGAGAATCTCGCCACCTTCACGACCAATAGATAAGGTCACTCGCCCCATCGCTTCTTTACCTGCCGCCGTACGGTCTGCAGGTGTCTCAAGACCGTGATCAACCGCATTTCTTAGCATATGCTCAAGAGGTGCAACAATTCGTTCCAATAAGGTACGATCCATTTCACCTTCCGCATTAATGACTTGTAACTCAGCGGGTTTGTGCAACTCTGTGGAGGTTTGACGAACAATACGTTGTAACCGTGGTGCCAGTCGTGAGAAGGGCACCAAACGCGAACTCATCAGCCCTTCTTGTAACTCGGTATTTAAACGCGCTTGCTGCAATAATAGGGTTTCAGTGTCGCGTGCTTTCTCAATTAACGTCGCCTTAATATCGAATAAGTCGGATGCCGATTCGGATAAGGATTTTGATAATTGGTTCAAGGATGAGTATTGATCCATTTCTAGTGGGTCAAAGTCGGCGTATTTTCCACCCTCTTGCGTATGGCTGGCCAAAATTTGGACTTCTAACTCACCTTCCATCCGTCGTAACTGGTCAACTAACCGTTGAACTGTCGCGCCCATTTCCTCCACCGCCTGACCGAAACCATGCACACCCATTTCAACACGCGAACGGGTAATGGACGTTTCCCCTGCTAAGTTAATCAGTTTTTCCATTAACTCTGATGAGACACGAATCATTTCTTGGGCAGATTGTTGTCCTCCACCTTTACGGAAATTCCCCGTCATGGCTGGCATAATACCTGATGCAACAGCAGGCAACTGTATGCCCAATGTCTCCTCAATTAAAGTCGCTGCGGGAGCCGTAGGCGTAACAATCGGTTTTGTTACCGCAACTAGAACAACATCTTTAAATGTAGAAGGACTGGATAAGTAACGCTTCAATTGCTCAACCAAGTCACCAACCGCGAGCGACTTGCCTTGATTTTGTAACAACTCAACTGCATCAGCAATACGGTCATGGCAGCGTTGTAACAAGGAAAATACATCCGCAGAGCCGTGATAGCGCTTTAAACATACACCCTCATAAATGTTTTCCATTTCATGAGCTAAGTCACCTAATGACTTAACGCCTGACATGAATGCACCACCCTTTAAGGTATGTAATCCACGCTGAAGTATTTGCACTGGCTTTACATTTTCAGGTGCTTTCATCCATTGTTGGAGGCTAGCATTGGTTTCATCAACAATTTCTTGGGCTTCTTCCAAAAATATTGCTAATAAATCAGGGTCTAAATCCTGTAACGCCGCATCATAATCGACGGCTGAAGTTACCGACTCAACAATGGGGGCGGTCTCCGTCACCACTTCGACGGCAAGACTTGCAGGGATAGCGACAGGCGAAACAGTCTCTGTGTTCTCAATGTTAGTCGAGCCACCTGCCGCTGGTGAGAAAAAATCCAATATAACAGTGTCACTGGGCTTATGACGAAACAAATCTATCACTTGCACTAAATCTTTAGCGTATTTACAGCGGCCGTCTGTTTGCAAGTCAACAATCATTTCCGCCAAACGGTCATGGCAACGCTGCAGTAAATCAATTA
>JBKJUH010000049.1:0-3442 GCA_046590075.1 Agitococcus sp. | reverse complement strand
AAATTTTACAACATCAAATTTATGGTTTTGCGCCAAGTGAAATTATTTACCATATTGCGCGCAATTTTGTGTTTGGCTTTGATGAAAAAGCTAAAAAAATCAACAATTCGCATATGGTTTGCTTAGATACAACGCCCTATGCCAAAGGGCAAGACGATTTTGAAACGCAATTAGTGGGACTTAAAAATATGAAATTTGATGTTGTGGTGGGTAATCCGCCTTATCAGGAAACGGGTGAGGCTCGTGATGAACCCGTTTTTCATCACTTCTATGATTTGGCTGAAAAAGTCGGTTTTAAATATTGTTTAATTTCGCCAGCACGCTTTTTATTCAATGCGGGTCAAACGCCTAAAAACTGGAATCAGAAAATGTTATCCAGTGAACATTTAAAGGTTGTCTTATATCAGCAAGATTCTTCTAAAATATTTCCTAGTACAGATATTAAAGGAGGTCTGACCGTAATATATTATGATAAAAAACAAGCATTTGGTGCTATTGGGACATTCTCACATTTTTCAGAGCTGACCTCCATAACCCAAAAAGTCGAAAATCGAAAAGAGGCATCCTTTGCAGATTTAGTTCAACCACAAGGAATTTATAGATTCTCGCACACGTTCTTTAGCGACTTTCCACAAGCTGAATCAATGCAAGGCAAAGGGACAAAAAATAAAATTGTATCAAAATCATTAGCTGGAATGGCATTTGCCTTTTTTGAAAGTTCACAAAACCAACAAGACATCAAACTCTTGGGGTTAGTCAGTGGAAAGCGTCAATACAAATGGATTGATAAGAAGTATTTATTGCCTCCAGAATCACTTGATAAGTGGAAAGTTCTTGTGCCTGAAGCTAATGGTTCAGGTGCGATAGGCGAGGTGCTTAGTACACCCTTAATCGGAGAACCCCTAATCGGGCATACTGATACGTTTCTTACTATTGGCGGCTTCGATACTAAAAGTGAAGCAGCAAATGTTTTACAATACATCAAGACAAAATTTGCTCGTACCATGCTGGGTGTATTAAAAATTACACAACACAACTCAAGGGCGACATGGCAAAAAGTCCCACTACAAGACTTTACGCCAAATTCCGACATAGACTGGAGTCAATCTATTGCACAAATAGACCAACAACTATATGCAAAATACGGCCTAGCACAAGATGAAATAGACTTTATTGAAGAAAAAGTTAAGGCAATGAACTAAGCCCCGTGAGTTTGTACATACTCACGCAACGCCTCATCAATACGTGTTTGCCAGCCTTCGCCTGTCGCCTTAAAGTAATTCATCACCTCGGGAGATAGGCGCAAAGTCGTTGATATTTTGGTGGGGACTTTTTGTTTGCCACGTCCACGTAGTTTAGTCATTTGCTCTCTAAATTCGGCATAAGAGTGCGCTACAACTGCATCTTGCCAAAATTCAGCAACAGCTAGCTCGTCATTAGGGTTGTAAGGACACTCAGCGTCATCAACTGTTGCAGGTGCGTCAGCCATGAGTGCATCCCAGTCGGCAGAGTTAATGGGAAAGGCTTTGTCGGTATTGCTGTATTTCATGCTTAGTCGCCTTGCGTAAAGAGATGATATGCAGGTGTTCGCCACGTTCGGTATAAGTTAGGTGAACTACCTTGCCTTGTAACCAGCCCAACAGGTTAATTCGTTGTTCGCCGTAAGTGAAACGGTTGTCTTGCCAGCTTAATATGGAGTGGTCAAATATCTTGTCCACACCAATAAAGTCTAAGTTGTGTTTTTCAATATTGCTTAGTCGCTTTTCTTCATCATAGCTAATCATGTTTTGGTCTGTATGGCCTAGTTTTATTGTAGTAACAAAATGATTTTTGTCAATTTTTTGTTATTACATTTCAACCAGGTGGCCAACTTAAACGACGGCCAGCTAATAAATGAAGATGAATATGATAAACACTTTGACCGCCATCGGCATTACAGTTCATCACCACACGGTAGCCTGCTTCAGCCATATCCAGCTCTTTAGCGATGTGTGCGGCGGTAGCAACTAATTCGCCCAAAATAGCACTGTCAGCCATGGGCACATCATTGAGCGTGGTGTAATGTGCTTTGGGGATAATTAGAATATGTACGGGTGCTTGTGGAAACAAATCATAAAAAGCAATGACGCGTTCGTTTTCAAAAGCAATTTTGGCGTTGATTTGCTTGCTGGCAATTTTGCAAAATAGACAGTCCATCACTGAGTCTCAAGCATTAAAAATAATAAGCCTACGTTACAACGTCAATACACGGCAGACAATCGTTTTTTATATCCTGTTTTGGTGCGCCATAAAACAAGTGCTTTAATTTGGTGCAAAATAATGATTGTGTGATGTCGAAAAGCGGCGAAATGGCGTTGCTTTCGGTGGTTTAATGAGTGGCATAAAAATTGCTGCGCAGGAGGCGGATAACAGCACTCATATTAATGCGAGTTGTGGCTTGAGCATCGACATGAATCTGCTAAACTGCCCATGCTTTTTAGTGGTGCATGGCAAAAGTGGCTGGCAATGGACAACGTTGTTGATACTATTAGACCACTTTCGAAAGCTGACTCAATTAAAGATGAGTACAATCACTGTCTGAGAAATTTTCCCTGTCGAGTGATGAGAGCATTAAACGGACAAGTGCCGTTGTGGTGAATTTTTGTTGCTAGTAATTTTTGGAGCTGATTAAAAATGGCCAATAAAGCCTTAGACCTTATTAAAGAAAACGAAGCCAAGTGGGTTGACTTACGCTTTACAGATATTCGTGGCAAAGAACAACACGTTTCTTTTCCTGCTTACACGGTTGATGAAAGCACCTTTGAACAAGGCAAAATGTTTGATGGTTCTTCCTTAGCGGGTTGGAAAGGCATTGAAGCGTCTGACATGATTTTAATGCCCGACCCAGACACCGCATTCATGGATCCGTTTTTTGACGAACCAACTGTGGTTATTAGCTGTGACATCATTGAACCAAGCACTATGCAAGGTTATGAGCGTGACCCACGTTCGATTGCTCGTCGTGCCGAAGAGTACTTAAAAGCAACAGGTATTGCCGATACCGCTTACTTTGGTCCAGAGCCAGAGTTTTTTGTATTTGACGAAGTCAAATGGGATATCGACATGAGCGGTGCACGTTGCACTATTTATGCCGAAGAAGCCGCTTGGTCAACAGGCAAAGACTATGAAGGTGGTAATACTGGCCATCGTCCACGTGTCAAAGGCGGTTACTTCCCCGTTCCTCCTATCGATTCTGGTCAAGATTTGCGCGTTGCCATGTGTAATGCCATCGAAGCAATGGTTGGCGAAGGCAAAATCGAAGTTCAGCATCACGAAGTGGCTTCTTGCCAAAGCGAAATTGGTGTGGCTTTCAACACGCTCGTGCGCAAAGCTGACGAAGTACAGATTTTGAAGTATGCAGTACACAACGTCGCTCATGCTTTTGGCAAAACAGCGACCTTTA
>JBKJUH010000228.1:0-3681 GCA_046590075.1 Agitococcus sp. | reverse complement strand
GCTAGGGGTGGGTTTAATCGCACAAAAATCAGTGCTTTTTACTACTAACACACCCCTAACCCCTCTCAAGAGGGGAATTTAACGCTTTCATCACTCGTAACTTATGTAGATACCTATGCCCAAAGGGAGAGGCAGTTCCTGTGCAAATGATTGTTGATTGAGTAACACATGGATTATTTACCCGTTTTTTTTCGTATTGAGCAACAATCCTGTTTAGTGGTGGGTGGTGGCCATATTGCTAAACGCAAAGTCAGTTTGCTATTAAAAGCAAAAGCCAAAGTGACGGTATTGGCCTTAGAAGTTTTGCCTGAATTACAAAAAGTGGTGTTGGATAATGGCGGTGATGTAATAATTGCCGCCTACCATTCGTCGTTTTTAGAGGGTAAACGTCTAGTCATTGCCGCTACTGATAACGAGGTACTGAACAGAGAAGTTTTTACCGATAGTGAAGCGCGTAATATTCCCGTCAATGTTGTTGATTCGCCTGAATTATGTCGTTTTATTTTCCCGTCGATTATAGACCGTTCGCCTGTGGTTATTGCTATTTCGAGCAGTGGTCAGTCACCTGTGTTGGCGCGCATGTTACGGACTCGTTTAGAAAGTATGATTCCTGCTGCGTACGGACAACTCGCTGAATTTGTTGGTAAGTTTCGTAAGCAAATTCAGCAAGTATTGCCAGATACCTCGGTACGTCGTGCGTTTTGGGAAAAAGAGCTACAAGGTCGTTTTGCTGAATTGGTTTATAATGGCCGTTTAGACGAAGCCGAGGTTCATTTGCAAAAAGCCCTACAAAGCAATCAAGCACCATCGGGCGAAGTCTATTTAGTCGGCGCGGGGCCAGGTGATCCTGACTTGTTAACGTTTAAGGCATTACGTTTAATGCAACAAGCGGATGTGGTGGTGTATGACCGTTTAGTGTCACAACCGATTTTAGATTTATGCCGTCGAGATGCTGATATGATTTATGTCGGCAAAGCACGCGCTGACCATGCTTTACCACAAGAAGACATCAATCATTTATTGGTACGTTTAGCCAAAGAGGGCAAACGTGTTTGCCGTTTGAAAGGTGGTGACCCGTTTATTTTTGGTCGTGGTGGCGAAGAAATCGAAGAACTGGCAGAGGCGGGCATTCCTTTTCAAGTCGTACCAGGAATAACAGCCGCCAGTGGTTGTTCGGCGTATGCAGGTATTCCCTTAACCCATCGTGATTACGCGCAATCGGTGCGTTTTGTCACAGGTCATTTAAAAGATGGCACACCGAATCTGCCGTGGAGTGAGCTCATCCACGAACGACAAACCTTGGTGTTGTATATGGGTTTAGTCGGTCTTGGTGAAATTTGCCAACAATTGATAGCACACGGTATGCGGCCAGATATGCCCGTTGCTTTAGTGTCGCAGGGCACCACACCCAAACAAAAAGTGCTGATTGGTGAGATTCAAAACATAGCCGTTAAAGTGGCAGACAGTGCTATTAAAGCACCGACATTAACGATTATTGGTGAAGTGGTAAAGCTGCAAGATAAACTGGCATGGTTTGGTATTTAAGAGCTGGTTTTTCGTAGGCTGGGTTGAAGCGTAGCGTGGGTTGAGGTAAGAAACCCACGATAATCATATTTCAGGCACTCATTGTGGGTTTCCTGCGTCAACTCACGCTACATTTACTTTTTCTTATCCCTCAATCTCAGGTATCACATGCACGCTACTCTTACCCCCCGTACCTTTACGCACCTGTATTTGCGTGGGAATACGTTCAGTCATTTCGGCAACATGGGAAATAACACCCACCTTGCGGCCTTGGCTTTGTAAAATATCTAAAGCATCCATGGCTACACGCAGCGTTTCCGCGTCTAAACTGCCAAAACCTTCATCAATAAACAAACTTTCAACTTTTACCCGTTGTGATGATAACGAAGCCAATCCTAACGCTAAGGCTAAAGACACCAAAAACGATTCACCACCCGATAAAGAATGCACCGAACGCACTTCGTCACCCATATCTTGGTCGATGACCTGCATACCTAATGAGTTGTCGACACGCTCTAAACGATAACGTTTGGCTAAGTCTTTTAAATGGGCATTGGTATAAAACAATAAAACATCAAGCGTCATTTGTTGGGCGGCGTTTCTAAATACTTTGCCATCGGCTGAACCAATGACGCTGTTTAATTGCTGCCAAATATCGGCTTGGGCTTGCTGTGTCTGTAGCTGAGTCATTAAAGCCGCTGTTTGTTGTTGGCGTAAGGCATCTTGATGAAGCTGTTGTTCATAACTGCCTAATTGCTTTTGATTGAGCTGTAATTGGTTTTGCAAGTCGGCCAGTTGTTGTTCTAATTGTTCAATCGCCAGTAAAGATAACGGCTGTGTTTGCAAATGCTGTTGTAAATCTTGTTGTCTTGCCTGTAGGTTGGTTTCGGCATTGGTGATAGCGGTCTGTAACTGCTGAATTAACAGTCGCTCTTGTTGTAGCCATATCTGGTCATGTACCAGTAGCTTTTTAAGGCTTGTACCGTCAAGACTGGAAGTAGGGTGTTGAAGATGATAACTGTCCAACCATGCAGACATCGCTTGATTAGCGGTCAGTAACTCATCCCCTAAGGTTCGATTATGTTGCTCAATGCTTTCTTGCTGTTGTATGGTGGCGATGTTTTGCTGTTTTAAGGTGTTTAACTGTTCAATCAGTTGCTGATGAATCAGTAGCGCGTGCTGGACATCCGTTTTGAGTTTGCTTTCAATAATCGAGACCATCTCACCTTTAAAGTATTGATTGCGTTGTTGTCTAAGCTCCGCCTGTAAACGAGATTCGTGGGCATAGTCAAACAGTGATGACGCGCAATCTACTAATAAACGACTGGCGTTGACTAAGGCTTGAGCAGTATCACGTTGTTTTAAGGCGAGGGGACAATGCTGTTCTTGCTCATTCAGTTTGACGAGCTGTTGATTAAATTGCTTGATGTTGTTATTCAGCCATTTTTCGCGTTCAACAGCTTCAATTGCCATAAGTGAACTATCACTGTTTAGCGTATTTTCCAATATTCGTAATGCTTGTTGGCGTTGTCTTTGTTCGGTAATCAGTGTCTGTAAACGTGGCTTCTGATTTTGTAGTTCGCTATTAAGCTGAATATGTTCGGTTCGTAGCTCCTCGTGGCTGCGTTGCTGTTGTTGTAGTTCAGCCGCTAAGGTATTCAGCAATTGTTGTAATTGACTATTGATGTGCTGGTTGTAGGGATGTTGTTGGCTACCACACACAGGGCAAGGGTTATCGTCTTGTAATTGACTACGCAACAGTTCGACATTTTTGGCACAGGCGAGTTTTGCTTGGTCTTGGGCTTTTTGCGCTTGTTGAACGGTGGCGGTGCTAATAGCGAGCAGTGGTGTTAATTCACTGAGTCTTTGGTCAATACTCAGATTGCGCTGTTGTATGGTTTCACTTTCTTGTTGGCTGTTATGCTGATGTTGCTGTGTATTTTGCCAATCTTGCCAGTGTAGTAACGATTGTTGTTGCTGTTGTAATTGCTGTGTTGTTTGGTTTTTTTCTTGTGCAATAGCTTCGCTATCATATTGACTGAAGGTAATTTGAGCCTCTGTTAATAATTTTTCGGCATCAGCTTGACAGGCTAGTGTTTGCTCTTTGGCGGCTTGATTATCGTCAAGGCTTAGGCTGTGTTTGGCCTGTGTTAATAA
>JBKJUH010000184.1:0-12771 GCA_046590075.1 Agitococcus sp. | reverse complement strand
GTTGGGACAAACGCGCTGGTAGCGGTGCAGATTTTGATTTAGACGTATCCATTTTTGTCTGCCGTTTAAATGCCGCTAAAGAGCCAAAGTTACTGGGTGATGCCTATTTGGTATTTTATAACAACAAACAATCGCCTGATGGTGCGGTGATTCATTCGGGTGATAATCGCTCAGGCAATGGTTCGGGTGATGATGAAAGTATTCAGGTTGACCTCAGCAAGCTCCACGCTGATGCACAAGAAATTTCGTTTATTGTCACTATTCACGAAGCCGATGCGCGTAATCAAAACTTTGGCCAACTTCAAAATGCCTATATTCGTTTATACGATGGCGACAAAGTGATTGCCGATTATGATTTAGACGCGATGTTTTCTAATGAAACTGCCGTGCAATTTGGCTCGTTTTTCCGTTTAGAGGGTGAATGGCTATTTAAGGCGGTTGGTGCGGGTTATCGGTTGAATTTGAATGACTTTATTGAAGGTTATCAATAACAGGACTTAGGCACCGCGATTAGCGCGTTTTGCGAACATATAGCCGCCTAAAGCGGCTGAGATTTGAACAAATAAGCGATAACTGCGGTGCGCTGCTAAGTCCTGATTTTTGTGTTTTGCTATTAAACCCAGTTCTCCACCACACGCACTAAACTCGCCATGCGTTGGGTGGGAATGGGTAACACGCCATAATAAGATTCGGGAATATGCACGGTTGTGTTAGCAAAGCCTAATTGCTGAAAACCATCAATAATGTCTTGCTGACTTTTAAAATGTAAGGTAACACTACTTTTAGTAGCCAATGCCAAACCATGAATAAACCTGCTAATCATCCGATTCATCGGATGCCATTTAAAATCTGGGTATAAATCGGTGACATAAGCGCCAGCTGGAAATTGTTTTAACTCTTGGGCTAGATGCTGCCAAAAAACACTAATCGTTTGATAATCAAAATAATTAATTAAACCTTCGGTAATCACTAAAGTTTTGCGTGTTGGGTCTAACTCACGCTTAAAAACCACAGCCAACGCATCGGGTGTATTTTTTTCGAGAATATTAATACTCGCCACACGATGCTTATCGTTTAATAAACCGTGCGCTGTTAACAATTTTTCTTTATGCGCTAACATGGCGGGTAAATCGGCTTCAAGATAATGTAAATCGGGAAATTCTTGGCAAAAACGCACACCACGCGGTGATAAACCGCAGGCTATTTCAACAATTTGCGTCACACCTTGTTCGGTAATCGCTTTTCTGACTACGGCATCAATCATGTGGTGACGTTGCAACAAGGTTGTTTGCGTGGAAAACCCTGCAACCGCACGCGCAATTTTTTCAAAAGGTTGGCCTAAATAATATAAGCTTTTGCCTCGGGTGGTATTAAACACCTCAGAAGATAAGCCATGTTGCCGCCACACTTCGCCCGTATAGTAGGCAGTAAAACTAATGCCTGAACTGTCAGTATTCGCCATATCCCTTCTCTCATGGTGGAATTATTTAAGTATTAATACCAATCAATAGCTCAAGTCGATTCGGTTGTACGCGCATCGAGCGAATTTCAAACTGGTTGGCTAATCTTAATAACATATCATCGCTATCTATCAACAATGACAAACCCGGAATTGCACTTAAATCCGCCAAACTGAGTAGTTTTTCCACCATCCATGAGCGATTTTGTAATAACTGCATCATCACATTTTTATGTAAGGCGACACGCCATAAATTTGGCCCTTCTTCACTGACTCCCGCCACACTATTTAATAATAAAGAGGCGGGCGTAACTGCTGAGGGTAATCGTTTAGCGACAAAAGCGACGCCCTGAGCGGCACGACGTAAGGCAAAATTCGACAGCATGGCTGCTTCGCGTAATTGAGCATCTAAGCCTGTATCAACCTGCCGCAATAACAAAAACTGCTCATCGTGCGACACTTTGCATTCTAAGACATCAAAATCCAATCTTAAGGTATACACCAAACGTTGATAATGACCATCTAACGCCACTGACAAACGGTCAGCACCACAAGATACGGTGATATAGTCCAAATACGGGTGACCTTCAGTCATTTGCCGAAGTTGCTTATTAATTCTATTTTCGGATAAAGAAATGGTTAGCGTCGTTCTACTAAAATAGTTTTGCGCCATTTGTAATGCCGCTTCTTGCGCCATTTGGCTGGCGGCTTTGGCGGTATCGCTGGCCAATTGCACGGTCATTTTTGCACCGCCACCTGCGAATTGCGCCACTGTTTGCGCGGCATCAGTGGTAAATTGAAAGGTACTACGCGCGGTATCGCTGGCGACATCAACGGCCGCATCTACCACGGACTTTGCGGTTTCTTGAGCAATATCAGCCAAATCTTTGGCGACTTCGGTGGCGATATTGGCGACACTCAGGGTGCGCGTAATGATGTTTTTATTGCGCTTTTTCGGTTTTTCTTCCATCGTAAATGTCCTTGTTGAGTTGTTGGCTGCCACCATATCACGCTGTTGGCCAATTCATCGTAGCTACAGCATCAAATTGACCACATCTAGGCGTTTTTCGTCTTTCAGCGTACAACTATCTGTTGCTGTTGATGATGATGTCGTTTTTAAGCTGACAAAATCAAACAAGTTGCGGTCAGCCAATTGTGAGGGTGCGATATTTTGAATGGCGGTAAAAATACTTTCTAAACGCCCTGCATGGTTTACGCCCCACTCCCGCAGCATATCGTTAATTTTTGCGCGTTGCAGGTTTTCTTGCGAGCCACATAAATTACACGGAATAATGGGGAAGGCTTTATAGCGGGCATAGTCGATAATGTCTTTTTCTTCACAATACGCTAGGGGTCGAATGACAATATTTTTGCCATCGTCCGATAACAGTTTGGGCGGCATGGCTTTAATTTTGCCGCCATGAAACAGATTCAAAAATAAGGTAGCCATAATATCGTCACGATGATGACCTAACGCGACTTTCGTTGCGCCAATTTCTTGGGCAAAACCATACAAACTGCCCCGACGTAAACGCGAACACACCGCACAATAGGTTTTACCTTCGGGCGTTAATTCTTTAACAATACTGTAGGTGTCTTTTTCTAAAATATAATGAGGAATACCACGCTCAGTCAAATACTTAGGCAGTACATCTTCAGGAAAGTCTGGCTGTTTTTGATCCATGTTAACGGCAACAATATCAAACTTAATGGGTGCGCTCATTTGCAAATTGAGCAAAATATCCAACATGGTATAACTGTCTTTACCGCCCGACACACACACCATGATTTTATCGCCGTCTTCAATCATGTTGTAGTCTGCAATAGCTTGACCCACATTTCGCCGTAACCGTCGTTGTAACTTATTAAAGGCGGCACGAGTTTGGGGCGCGGTCACAGTCACTTCATCAACGGTTAATTGATTGGTGGGCAAAAGTGATTCGGGGGTAAATAGTTCGACAGTCATGGTGAGGTATCAATGGGGGCTGAAAGTGCTGCTATTTTAACTGATTTTGTGGGGAAATAAAAAAGGCGAGATAAACTCGCCTTTTTGGATTTTCAATGCAACTGTAACCGTTAAACAATCACAAATTGCCTCACTCCATCACTACGTATAAGAGCGAGGCACATAATCTTATTAGGGATTAAGTTTTACCTGTCCGTTAATAATAATATCAAATAGAGGCTGAAATACCCCTCTAAGTTTCATATTATTAAACACTAAGGTTGGTGTTGTACCTTGAGTAAAACTCACATTAGCAAGACAACTGTTATCTCCTGTTGTATCGCACAGATAGATAAATAATGGGGAAGCCGTATTCGCTGATGAATACAAACTAACGGCTGTGAACTGACCATTTCTGTTGGCTAATTCATAACGTAAATTTTTACTGGCATCACTGATTTTGAGTATGTATTGTGTATTCAAATCACCTGAAAACTCATACGAAGCTGCTATCAATGCGCCTGTACCACCCGTTGTTGTGCCATCTTTATTGTACTGTACATTGGAAATTGTACCTGATGCAGTGCCACTAGCCGCTAAAGCTGTACCTGTCGCCGCATTTAAATGAATCAACAAACCATTTTTAACGGTGATACCTGTTGTTGTACCAGATACTACGCCCAAGGCTGTGTTATTAAAACCAAACTGTGTATAGGTAGAGCCACTTTGCATGGTCACACCCGTACATAATGGTGTAGTACCACCGATTCCACAGGCGAATGAATACTTGATATTTTTAACTTCCACCTGAGTGACTGCGCCGTTACTGACAGTGACTTTAGTGTTTGCTGTTTTATCAGCATTAAAGAAGGTGTAAATATCGGGTGCGGTAATTGCCACCGAAGAAGCTTTGTTAAACGTACAAAAATCTGTAGGCGCAGTCGTGAAACCCAGTATGTCATCTGCGCCAGTGCTTGAGCAGTTGTTGGTTGTTGGCGCATTGGCTTTTTCGCCATAATACGTACCGTTTGAGCCTGTAAAATCTAGGCCTTCGGTACTGTATTTAACAGGTAAGCTTTTATCTTTGAAGAAGTTGACCTGACCACCTGCAAATAAGCCCAAATAAGAAGTGCCGTTACTTAAGACAGTTGGCCCACATACTTCACTCAGTGTTTTAGTTTGGCTATTTAAACTAATGGTTGGCGTTGTGCTGGTATTGGCCAAGATGAAGGTTTTATTTGTGCTGTTTAAGTCAACTGCATAACTGCCTTCAAACTCCGTTAAATTACTAAACGGTGCGCTTGGTAAGTTTTGACTGGCACAAGTGACGGTATTATTCGGCACAGGCGCACTAATAACGACTTCGCTTGCCTTAAAAGTAATGGTTTTATTACTTTGGGTAATAGGGCGATAAATGCCAATACAAGCACCCGTATTATCGGTAACTAGCCAAGGGTGGGTGACATACGTTTGTTGATTATGGGTTTGTCCTGTTGCTAGGTTAGGGTTATATGAAACACGACTGCCATTACTATTGAGCCAATTTATACCTATGACAGAGCCGCGTTGGTTGACAAAATCTATGTGAATTGATGCACCCGCACTCGAGGCAATTCTACCCTCTCCACTACAGGAATATTCTTCTACACCTTCTACCGTACGTAGAGGGGTTGCTGGCACTAATGTTTTAACACTGTCTTTATTAGTAACATCAAAACCGCCATACCATTGATTAAACGCAACGATATTGGTTAATTGAGCAAATGAGTTGTAAAAGTTTTGCACCCAATTTACCCAAGCGTTAACAAAGCTGGAGTTATAAAAACTTAACGCTGTTGTACCTTGTTTGGCATCAAAGGCACCATCACTTAAATCAGTGGCAAATACTTTAGCCATATCATAAGCAGGGGTAAGACTTGCACTATTTATACGCAGAGACTCTTTGGCAAGTGTGGTTAAATAAGCCGCATAAGCACGACTTTGAATATTTAAAGCCGTATCAACTAATTTATAAAACTCACCTTTTCCCACCACAATCGGTGCTTGGGTAATAGCAAAATCGAGTTTTAGTTCACTTTTAACTGCGGCATTTGCTTGAGTAATATTTTGCGCAACTAATAAACCACCCACTGCTTTTTCTGCTTGCTGCACTGCAGCTTCGGTTACTGGCGTTACACCAATATTGGCATTAGCTGTAACCATAGTAGCTGCACGCAATACGGCTTTGTTAATATCTGTAATAGGTACAGTAATTGTGGTGTTTTTTTCTAATGCTTCGTCCGCATATTCTAAAGTGCCTGCTACAGTGGGTAATACTGCGGCAATCACGGGTTCGGCAAGCTTGGCAATAGGCACGGTAAAACTGGCTGTGCCGTTATCTGCTGGCGTTAGCGTTTTAGCAGGAGCTAAGTCCACGCCCGTTTTGGCATCTCGTAACACCACTCGGCCACTTAAAATTTTACCCAACGAAGGAGTGACTGTCACCGTTGTTGTGGGGGTGCTAGACGTTGCCGAAGACGATGGCGCGTTGTCGTCATTCGAGTTACAGGCGGCTAAGCCCAACGTAGCGCAGATAATTGCCACTGTTAGTGGTTGGCGTTGAAACATCATTTTTTTCCTCATGCTGAGTTTTATTGGACTTGGATTATAACTTTTTTTAACTAATATTCTGCCCCACCAACGAGGGGGTGGATTGCGCTATTTTTACCCGATTATTGAGGATAACGAAAATATCACCCCCCATATTTTAATGTTTTATTTGCTGACCCAATACCAACTCTAAACGATTACGCACGCCAAAAATAGCTAAAATAGCGGTTACATGTTCTTTGACGGTGTATTCGCTAATGGTTAATAAACGTGCTATTTGCTTATTGGATAATCCTGCTAACAGCGCATCAAACACATTGCGTTGTCGGTCGGTCAGTAACTCCACATAATTGTCACTCTCAGACTTTACAGCATCAAAGACATTATCACCATTTTGTATGCGTTGAAAACCCGACAAAACATGGTCAACATCGGCATTTTTTAATAATAAACCGCGTACGCCTCGGCTTCGCGCTTGCATCACTAATGGCCATTCGGGTGCCGCCGAAATCAAAATCACGCGCGACATAAAGGGCGATAACACATCTAACATAGTCAAAAAACCCATATCGGGTAAGTGCATATCTAAAAAAATATAGTCGGCATAACACGCTAACTCGGCAATGCCATTGGATGTATGTTTGGCTTCAATTTGCACGTCAGGATAACAGGCTTGCAAGAGACTTTTTAGACCTGCACACGTCATCGGATGGTCGTCAATAATCAGTAGGCGCATGGTCTAGCATCTCTAATAGTTATGTTATTTTATTTGTCCAGTATCCAGTATAAAGCGATTGTCATTAAATACCTTCCCCACCATCGGGGGGGGGATTAGCGCAACAAACCCGTAAACGTTTGTAGTAATAAGTCGGGGTTCACGGGTTTCGATAACAACAATAAACCCTCTTGCTCTGCGCGTTCGTGGGTTTCTGCCGCTAATTCGCCAGAAATCAATAAACCACGCGCATCAGGCCAATGCTCTAACCACTCCCCTAACCACTCAATGCCATCTTTGCGCGTTGGCAAACGAATATCACAAACAATAATATCGGGCGTATGTGCATGAATCACGCTATCGGGATGGGGATGATGCTCCACCATCAAGCCTAAATCCTCCGCCCACGTGATTAATGCCTGTGCAGACATAGGGTCATCTTCAATCAACAGTAATTTTCGACCACGCAACTTATCGACAGCGTATTGATTTAGCTCAGATTGCTTAGCAACATATGGAATAGCTTGTATTTCATAACATTTTAACGGCGGCAACACCAACGAAAAACAGCTACCTCGCCCAATAACAGAATTGACGTTGAGCGTAGCCGACAACAATAGTGTTGATTCATAGACAATACTCAAACCCAAACCAATGCCTTTGCTACGGTCACGATGGGCATTATTGAGTTGAATATAGGGCTTAAAAATCTGTTCTTTTTGCTCAATCGGAAAACCCATGCCCTGATCTATAACGCTCAGGACAATTTGGTTATTTCTGACACGTAACGCCACTAAAATTTTAGTATTCGCTCGGGAAAACTTAATGGCATTGGCTAAAAAGTTATCTAACACGCGGCCAAGTAATGCTTGGTCACTATCAATGGCTTGTTGTTGAAGCCGATAGTCTATTTTGATGCGAAGTTGCACATTTTGTTGTTGGGCAAGCTGTTGATGACTACTACTTTGACGATAAATAAACTCGGCCAAATGCACTCGTTGTAGCGTTAATTTATAAATACCGCCTTCTAAATGCGATAAATCCATCAAATTATTAAACTGTTCGGCTAATGCTTGCCCTGCTTCTAATATCCTTGCCACTAAAATAGCGTTTTCACCTGTGGGCAAGCGTAATCTTAAGGCATGACCCAATAACATTAAGGCATGAACAGGTTGACGCAAGTCATGGCTTGCGGCTGCTAAAAAAGCCGATTTTTCAATATTAGCTTGCTGGACTTTTTCTATTTCTAGTTGCTGTTGGCTCAATAACTGTTCTTTATCTCGGCGAAGCTGCATATTGGCAATAATAATCTGATTACGCTCCAAAGCCATCCGCATTAATACGGCATGATAAATGACAAAAAAACCCGATAACTCCAACCAATGATCAGGAAATACGACAGGGAAATAACCAATAAAAAAGCCTAATGCAAAAACAGAACCCACCAACAAATGACCTAAACCAAAAATCGCAATCGAACCTGCGCCCGCACATACGCCTAAATACACCATAGTGATAATCAGGTTATGTTCAACTTCTCCTGCTAATAACAAATGCGAACTATTGCCCCATAACAAACCGACACAAGCACTATAAAATAGCCCTGCTTTTTCCAGTTGTTGTAGCTTTTGCAGTGATGGTAACTCTGCCAATAATTGGTGTTGATAATAGGATTTAAAGGCAAAACCAATCATCATGGTGATAAAAGCCGCCAACAGCCAAACAATGATAACGTCAGTCGCCAAGGGTTTGGCCGCAGTGATAACCGCCAGCACCGCCAATAAAAAAGACAAATGTGGACGCGTTTGTTGTACGCCCAGCGACAACATTTCTGCACACAAGGGGGCATCATATTGCTGGTGATTAAACAGTTTTATCGCCACCTTGCCCTTTCCTTGATTCACACATGAAAAAACCAATAAGCCGCCAAAACAGCCGCTACCACGCCGACAAAATCGGCAAACAAACCACAGGCTAAGGCATGACGCTCACGTCGAATCCCTACCGAACCAAAATACACCGCCAAAACATAAAACGTTGTTTCGCTTGAACCTTGAATAGTAGCGGCAACTAAAGCGGGGAAAGAATCGACACCATAGGTTTGCATGGTTTCTATCATCATCGCCCGCGCACCACTGCCCGAAAATGGCTTAATTAATGCGGTCGTTAATGCTGGCACAAAATCGGTATTTAAGCCTAATAAGCCGATACCTTTGGCAATAATATCCAAGAAAACCGTCAAGACCCCACTCGCTCTGAGCATGGATACCGCCACCAACATCGCCACCAAAAACGGAATTAAACCGACAGCCAAATCAAAACCTTGTTTTGCACCTGTAATAAACTCATCATACAGAGCCACGTTTTTGCGCCAACCCGTTAACAAGAACAATGCAATAACGCCAAATAACGCCAAATTGCCAATTAATGCCGAACGCTCACCCAACGCTTCCGCAGGCAAACCGACAATCAAACTAATCAAGCCCGCCATCACCACCGCAAAGCCAGCACCATAGGCTAAAACCACTCGATCCCATAATTTGAGTTTTTGAATCCACGCCACCATCAAAATACCCGATAGTGTCGAAGCACAAGTCGCTAATAAAATGGGCAAGAAAACGCTGGCAGGATTCGGCGCATGAAATTGCGCACGATACATAAAAATACTGACGGGAATTAACGTTACCGACGAGGTATTAATCACCAAAAACAAAATCTGAGCATTGGTTGCGGTATCAGGATTAGGATTCAGGCTTTGCAAATCCTTCATCGCTTTTAAACCCATGGGCGTCGCGGCATTGTCTAGCCCCAACATATTGGCAGCCATATTTAACGTCACCGAACCAATCGCTGGATGACCCGCAGGCACTTCGGGCATTAACCGACGAAACAACGGTGTCAGCACCCAAGCCAACTTATCCGTTAAACCACTTTTTTCGGCAATTTGAAATAAGCCCAACCAAAAGCACAATAAACCCACCAAACCTATGGCAATTTCGACCGCTGATTTTGCCGTTTTGAAACTCGCTTCTATCGTTGCCGCCAACACTTCGGGATGCCCCATAATGGCTTGATATAAACAACTAAAAAAAGCCAATAAAAACAAACTTGGCCACAAACGATTCAGCATAAATAACATCCAAAGTACAAGACTTAGGCATCGCACCGCGAATAGCGCGTTTTGTAATCCTCCCCAGCCCTCCTTTGCAAAAGGAGGGAGTTTTCCCCCTTTCGTAAAAGGGGAGCTAGGGGGATTCTGAGCAAATAAGCGATAACTGCGTAAGTCTTAAATATGAAAAAATAAAAACCACTAAAAAACGGTTGACTGGCTGAAATTAAAGCAATCCATAGCAAAGCCAAAAATCAGATTGCCACGACTGCGGGTTGACCGCAATCTTTCGCCTAAACTTATATTTTGCATTTGCTCTTGCATAACATGCTGTCAATGACTTTTCCGTCAAAAAACCCACAATAGATACAAATAAATCGACAATCGAACACTAATCATTCAATCACTTTGACAATCACAGTCAGAAAAAGTTTTCCACAATATCTGTGGATAAGTCTGTGGACAAGCACCCTACTTACCCCCAAGAAGCCTACGATACCAACGCCTAGAGTCAAATTGGTTGTTTTTTGTACTTAGTTAATTTATACAATAAAATCAATAGGTTATCTATTGCAATACTGTCACAATCATTTTTTTATAAAAAAACACTTGACCTGATAGCTGTCAATAGAAGCCATTTTTTGCTGTTCATTTTTTAACCACTAATTATGTCAAATTGTGACCAAAAAGCCACCAAAATCAGTCTTAGAAAAAACTTGTAGTACATCAATAGTTTGAGCGACAATAGCCTTAAATAACTATAAGACTTTAGCCCTATGAAAGGTCGAATTCTCGCCGCTGCCCTTGCTCTCAACGCTATTACTGCGGAGGCGGGCAACATTTATAAGTTCCGTGACGCAGACGGTAATATCTTATTTACCAATGTCGTCGATAGCCATGCTAAACCGCGTGGCAACGACTTTAATAGTTATACCAAACTCGAAAAAGTAACATGGTTTGCCGACACTAACGTTCATAAATACGGTAATTGGGGTAGTGACGAAAGAGCCGTTCGCCCCAGTTTTAGCAAAAACAAAGATGCTTACGATGCCATGATTGCCGATGCCGCCCATATCTATGGCGTTGATAAAGGCTTAGTGAAAGCAGTGATTCATACGGAGTCTGGTTTTAATCCACACGCACGCTCAGGGCCAGGCGCTAAAGGTTTAATGCAGTTGATGCCTGCGACAGCGCGTCGTTTTGGCGTGAGTGATGTCTACGACCCTGCACAAAACATTAAAGCTGGCGCGCAATATTTAAGCTTTTTGCTCAAACGCTTTAAGAATTTAGAGTTGGCGTTGGCGGGCTATAATGCTGGCGAAGGTAATGTTGATAAATACAAAGGCATTCCGCCCTTTGCCGAAACAAAAGACTATGTCAGACGGGTTATTGGCCGTTATAACAAGTTGTATGGCGGTAATGCTGAAAAACTGAGTATGAATTAACTCAGAAGCCTGTAGGGGCGAATTTATTCGCCATTCCCATATGCAAAGGCGGTTAAAACCGCCCCTACAAGGTATGGCTCAATCCACCAATTCCGCAAACAACTCGACAAACTGCTCACTGAGTTTATGATTCGGTGCTAAAAACACCAATGGCATACTTAATTGATGCGACTCTTTCATAATCACTGACGAACCCAAATACGTTTGCATAATCGGCAAACCTTCAGCGCGTAACTCAGCGACTAATTGTGCTGGCAAGGTCGCCCGTGGTTGAAATTGATTGACAATCACCCCTTCCACTTCCAACTCAGCATTATGGTCGGCACGGGTCTCGCCAACGTTCTCTAATAAGGTATATAAAGCACGACGAGAAAACGCGTCACAATCAAAGGGAATTAAACAACGCTCGGCGGCAATCAATGCTGACAAAGTATAAAAGTTAAAAGCAGGTGGCGTATCAATAAAAATATTATCGTAGTGTCGCCCAAGCTCTTTTAACGCGGCTGCCAGTTTGTAAATTTTATGTTTGCTTTGTAAGAGATGCTCAATTTCACCCAATTCAGGATTGGATGGAATGACATGCAAGTTGTCAAAACGAGTCGGATGCACATATTCAGACAATGGTTTTTCACGACCTTTTAAACTCAGGGTTTGAGCAAAAAACTGACCGATATTCGGTTGCAACTCAGGTTTGTCGGGTGCGTAGTCAGCGATTTCACCCAATACATATTGCGTCGCATTACATTGAGGGTCTAAATCCAAAATCAGCGTTTTGAAACCCTGACTCGCACTGACTGCGGCCAAGTTCACGGTAATACTGGATTTTCCTACGCCACCTTTTTGGTTAAAAACAACACGCCTCATGCGATACCCTCTTGCGTTTCTAGTAAATTTGGCGCAATTGTAACGGTGATAGATAACAGAACCAACGCTTTTATTGCAGTATGAACAAACAGGAACAATGTTTGCTGTTATCTAACCATACTAAGGACAAACTGCACTGAAAAAAAGTCTGATTTTGGTGTTTTTACTCTACAAAAAAACAAGAATTTTTACATTTAATGACTTAAAAAACAGATCATTAGAATACTTGTTCTACAACTTTGTCCTTTATACTTACCGCAACAAAGATAAACCATAACTTTTTATGGTTTTTATAACTCAGGACATCGTGATCAACACGTCAGTCCTACAATAGCTAAGGGTATATACGATGAAGTATTTTGTTACGGGTGGTACAGGTTTTATTGGTCGTTTTTTGGTGTCGCGTTTATTACAACGTCCTGATGCTGTGGTTTATTTATTATGCCGCGAAGCGTCCAAAAATAAGTTTGATGACTTGATGGATGAACTTGGTGCAAGCGAACAGCACCTGAAGCCTATTTTTGGTGATATTTCCCAAGAAAGTTTAGTATCAGCCGCCGACCTCAAAAAACTCACAGGCAAAATTGACCACGTTTTTCATTTAGCCGCCATTTATGACATGAATATGAGCGATGCCACTGGCGA
>JBKJUH010000010.1:0-7305 GCA_046590075.1 Agitococcus sp. | reverse complement strand
CACGGCCATAACCTTGACGCTTACCCAACATAAACGCGCACACTAAACCTGCTGCGCCTGCATTAATATGCACCACTGTACCGCCAGCAAAATCCAAAGCTCCCATTGCGGCTAACCATCCTGTTGGCTCCCACACCCAATGTGCTACAGGCGCATAAACCAATACCGACCACAACACCATGAAAACCGCCAATGCGCTAAACTTCATCCGTTCGGCAAATGCGCCCGTAATTAAAGCAGGCGTAATAATGGCAAAAGTTAATTGAAACATCACTAACACGGACTCAGGAATCGTCGGCGCAATATGACTGACACTGATTAAACCTTGCACCTTATCAAACGTCATGCCATCTAAAAACACACGACTCAAACTGCCAATATAAGGGCTAACACTTGGGGTAAACGCCAAACTATAACCAATGACGACCCACACCACCGTCACCATCGCACAAATAGCAAAACTTTGTAGCGCAGTGGCTAACACATTTTTTTTACGCACCATGCCGCAATAAAACAGCGCAAGACCTGGAATAGTCATGAGCAATACTAAAGCAGTTGAAGTGAGCATCCATGCGGTATCTCCTGCATTAATTTTATCAAACGAAGTGACGTAAGGTGCTGATTCTGCAAAGACTACGGACGACATCAACATCAAACTCATTAAACAAAGCCCGCGTAACGGGACAAAAAACTGGTTCATGACGCATGACTCCAAGGTGCTATGACTTAGATACGATGCAAAAAGAAGGCCAATTATTAAAATAAGATTTTGCGTGAATTAGGTGCATATTGCATGGTAATGGTGCGCAGCGCACAATAATGACTTAGACAGAACGAGTAAACGGGGCAACACACGTAGGCAGCTTACAGCCACCTACTTATGCTGCCAATTTGAATATTACTGATGATACTGAACACTTAACTCATGCACGGCATCAATAAACACACCTGCGTGCTCAGGATTGCTAAACTGATCAATACCATGACCCAAATTCATCACATGACCGTGGCCATGACCAAAACTCGCCAGAATTTGTGCCACTTCTTCACGAATACGATTTGGGCTACCGTATAAAACCGATGGATCCATATTGCCCTGCAAGGCCACTTTATGGCCAACACGACTACGTGCCACACCAATATCTATGGTCCAATCTAAACCTAAAGCGGCTGCACCTGTGCTGGCCATACTTTCTAACCACAAACCCCCACCTTTGGTAAATAAAATCACAGGTACTTTACGACCATCGTGCTCTTTAATTAAACCATCAATGATTTTTTGCATATAGGCCAAAGAAAACGTTTGATAGGCCGCAGCAGATAACGCCCCACCCCAACTATCAAAAATCTGCACTGCTTGTGCGCCTGCGCGAATCTGAGCGTTGAGATAGCCAATAATCGAGGTGGCGAGTTTTTCTAATAATTGATGCAAAACTTCAGGCTGCTGATACAGCATATTTTTAGCAGCACGAAAATCGCGACTAGAACCGCCTTCAATCATATAAGTAGCCAATGTCCACGGACTGCCCGAAAAACCAATTAACGGCACTCGACCATTTAATGCGCCACGAATAGTTTTTACAGCATTCATCACATAACCTAAGTCACTTTCGGCGTTAGGCACGGGTAAAGCTTGCACATCGGCTTCCGTACGCACCGTTTTCTTAAAGCGAGGGCCTTCACCTGTTTCAAAATACAAACCCAAGCCCATGGCATCAGGAATGGTTAAAATATCCGAAAATAAAATCGCCGCATCTAAAGGATAACGCTCTAACGGTTGTAAGGTCACTTCACAGGCTAAATCGTGATTTTTGCACAATGCCATAAAATCGCCCGCTTGTTGACGAGTGGCACGATATTCAGGCAAATATCGTCCTGCTTGACGCATCATCCAAACTGGAGTGACATCAACAGGCTGGCCTAACAAGGCACGCAAAAAACGGTCATTTTGAAGAGGAGACATAAGCAACCTTTTGGGCAAGAAAAATAAAACAATTAGGGCAATTATCTCACATTCACCTGTTGATAAGGACAGTGGCGACAACCATTGCCACAACAAGAACCACGCTTACGGTGATACCACTGTGTAAAGACAAAATTGCCATTTTCGATATAATAATCAATCTCTTGTACTAGCTCTTTATTTTGATATTGGCTAGGAACTACCATTTGCACAGGATTATTTTGCAAAAAATCGTCTATTTTTTCTTGGATTAACTTCGTTAAACAACGAGGACAACGACAATCTTGACCATCGACAATAGGCATAATTGCGGGTAAATCCGCACACCAACAGCGTTTTCCTGAGCTACTGCCACAAGAAAATGATGCTCCACACACCGAACAACATTTAACAGTCATGTATCTACCTAAATAATAAAGCACATCACGTACCTTGAAGTGTCGATTGCAGTCAAAGCACTTGAGCTTGCAGATAAAACGATGACATTTATGACTTACACGGTTATCGCTTATTTGCTCACTAAACAATCGTTGCCAACGATTTTTAGTGAGCAAAACGCGCGTGTTCGGTGAAATGCAAAGTCCTAACTAAAAAGGATCAACTTCTGGCTTTGGCAAAATTATGCCATCTTCAGGCGTTAAGGACGGGGTGGGCTCAACAACAGGAGTCTCAGAGCTATTATCCTCCGCTGGCACAATAGGCACTCCGCCATATTTTGCAGGCGGCGGCTGGTCAATTGCGGGTTGAATTAATGGCACATTTGGCACATAGGTCATGAACTTTTCAGGGCCAGCTCTTACGCCCTCAGGCAAGCTAAAGTCTGTGGTTTCGGCAACACCTAATGCCAACTCCATGGTGACAAAATTACCAAAGACGACAACAAACTCTGTCTTTTCACCTTCTCTATGTAAAAAATAGGCAAATTGTTCTTTATCATCACGCTTTGCTAAATAAGACTTGACTAGGTCTTCATCTTCACTGGCCATCACCTGTAATGTCCACGCTAAAGAGCCTTGCCTTTTTAACCAATCTGCAGTGCGATATTGGGGGCCATGATTTTCGGGTGGTGTCGCAAAATAATTAGTTGGTGGAACAATTGAATTTAACTGCCCTAAATCAGCCGAAAATTCATGGATCTCACCTTGAAAGACATCTTGGATTGAGGGTTCTTTTGCCGCATTTCGACCTTTAAACGCCACGATAGTGATATCAACAACTAAGATTGATAAACTAAACAGCGCAACAGGTAACCAATAACGAGATTGCAATTTAATCATAGATTTTGCCCAATTGTGCCCCTGCCGCCAACGTTTGCTCTAACATTGCCAATGGAAAATCCGCCGTCACGAATGCCTGACCTAAAGACTTCATCAGCACTAAACGTAACTTGCCAGCTAATACCTTTTTATCCACCGCCATCAAATCTAAAAACATTGCAGGCGATATTGTCAGTGGAGGAATGACAGGCAAACCTGCCGCTATCAGTAATTGTTTTACCCGTTCAACGTCGGGTGCAGTCAAAAAACCTAATCGCCAAGATAAATCTGCGGCCATTAACATTCCTGTGGCAACCGCTTCGCCATGTAACCACACGCCATAACCCATTGCTGTTTCAATGGCATGGCCAAAGGTATGGCCTAAATTTAGCAAAGCACGAACATCGTTTGCTTCCAGCTCATCCGCAGCAACCACATCAGCTTTGTTTTGGCACGAACGTGTAATCGCCTCCGCTAGCAGAGGCTTATTGCGAGCCACTAAACCCGCCATGTTTTTTTCCAACCACTCTAAAAATGGTACATCACGAATTAAACCGTATTTTATGACTTCGGCCAATCCTGCTGCATACTCGCGATTATTCAAGGTATCTAATACAGAGGTATCTGCCAATACAGCGACAGGCTGCTTGAAAGCACCAATCATATTTTTGCCCAGCGGATGATTAACTCCCGTTTTACCACCGACAGAGGAGTCAACCTGCGCTAACAAGGTCGTCGGGATTTGCACAAAAGATACCCCTCGTTGATAACATGCCGCTGCAAATCCTGTCATATCGCCAACCACACCACCACCTAAAGCAACTAAAGCACAATCTCGATTAAATCGCTTTTCTAATAAAGTAGTGAATATTCCTTCGACGTGGGTAATATCTTTATATTGCTCACCATCTGGAAGTAAATGCGTTTCGACGAGATAACCTTGAGCTTTTAATGTTGACTCAACTTGCGCCAAATAGAGAGGTGCAACCGTCGTATTACTTACCACAAGTACCTGCTTTGCACAAAGATAAGGCGCAAAACAGTTTTTATCAGTCAATAAATGCTCACCAATAAAAATAGGGTAACTACGCTCACTAAGTGCAACGGTTAACGTTTGCATGGGATTAAAATTCTAAAAAATGAAAAGATAACGGCTATTTTAGCGAAGTTGGCTACGAAAAAGTGAGGTTTATGAAAACTTTCCGCTAAAACAACTAAAGCTTATCGAAGCTATACTGTTGATAAAAATAGCAAGATTTTTTGAGCGAGGTCACGCGCACAGCCATTGGTAGTCGGGATAACGAGATGGGCTACTTCACGATATAATGGGTCGCGAAATTTCAATAAGTCAATCAGCTTTTGCTCTGGATTTGGCGTTTGTAATAAAGGTCTATTTTTATCCATTGCCGTACGCTCTAACTGCATTGCAACGGGCGTATCCAAATAAATGACTGTACCACGCTGTCTAAGGTGATGGCGATTATTGGCGTGTAGAATTGCTCCTCCACCTGTTGCCAATACCACATGACGTCTATTGCTTAACTCGTCAATCATTGACTCTTCACGACGACGAAAGCCAGCCTCCCCTTCTTTGTCAAAAATCCAAGAAATACTGGCACCTGTACGCATTTCTATTTCGTGATCACTGTCCAAAAAAGGCCAGTGCAGCATATCTGCCAAGTAACGACCAATGGTGGTTTTACCCGCCCCCATTGGCCCTACCAAAAATACATTACGACAGGTAAGCAATCTTTAATACCTATCTTTCTATTACTTATTAGCAATAGTGTCAGTTAGTAAACGTGGCGTAACAAAAATCAACAACTCTTGTTTATCATTACGTGTCACATCTTGGCGGAATAAACGACCTAAGTAAGGTATATCGCCTAATAATGGTGTTTTTATGACACCTTTAGTCGACTCATTACTAAATATGCCCCCTAGAACAACCGTTTGCCCATCATCAACTAATACTGTTGTCGCAATACGATTGGTGTTAATGGTTAATGCACCATTTGCTAAAGACTCACCAGCACTGTCTTTATTTATAAATAACTCCATGTTAATACGACCATCAGGCGTAATACTTGGTGTCACCTCTAAGCGTAATTCTGCGTTAATAAATTTAATAGCCGATGCACCACTTGAGCTAGCCTCGTTATAAGGAATTTGCTTACCTGATGCAATTAACGCTTTTTGTTTATCTGCAGTTAACACTTTTGGCGTGGCGACCACTTCACCATGTCCATCGGACTGTAGTGCCGACAATTCTAAATCCAAAACCACATTATCGGAGTTCATTATTCCAACAGCAATTGAACTGGCACCAATTTTATCAATACCCAAATCAACTGCTAGATCTGCTGGGCTGGTGATATTATAGGTTCTAACACCCGTAGTTGAATCTATCGTCGCCTGCCGAATTTCATTAAGAGTCGTTCTGTTACCGCCAGCCATAATGCGCTTATTTGCACCAATATTGTCGTGCGCCACACCCCACTTAACCCCTAAGTCCTTGGCAAAGTTAGTCGTCGCAACAACAATTCGCGCCTCAATCATAACCTGCTTGACAGGCACATCCAACTTAGCGATTAGTTCACGAATTTCATCAATTTTCTTGGGTATATCTTGAACAATTAATGTGTTTGTACGGGCATCGATTGATACACTTCCTCTATTGCTCAACAAAGAACTATTGCCATTCTGACCCTGATTTGAGCCTGCGTTTACTCCAGAAGTAATCATCGTTTGCAAATCTGCCGCCTTAGCATAGCTAACCTGAATAAACTCAGAGCGCAATGCAGCCAATTGCTCACTCTGATTGGCTGCCTCCAACTCCAAACGCTCACGCGCTGCAATTTCATCCGCAGGTGCAACCAACATGACATTCCCAACTGTACGCTTATCCAAACCTTTTGTTTTCAATATCAGCTCTAAAGCTTGATCCCAAGGCACATTTTGAAGACGCAAAGTTATGCGACCAGAAACCGTGTCGCTCGCCACCAAATTTAATGAGGTAAAATCAGCAATTAATTGAAGTACAGACCGAACCTCAATATCCTGAAAGTTCAAGGATAACTTTTCACCCGTATAAACGAATTCTTTTTTACGTTTTGGTCCATCGGCTAAAATCGGCTTAACACTAATCGTTAACTTGTTATCCGCTTGATACGCCAAATATTCAAACTCGCCCTGAGGTTGAATCACCATTACGCCATTATTGCCTTCATTATAGGCATCAATCGTTTTCACAGGTGTTGCAAAATCACTGACATCTAATCGACGGCGGAGTTTTTCAGGCAACTTTGCCCCTAAAAAACGAGCAATAATTTTATTGCCTTGCTGCTGCACATCTACAGGCACAGAAGCTTGTGATAACTCAATGAGTATTTGCCCATCACCTTGAGTACCACGATGAAAGTCTAAATCATTAATTTGTTGAGCAACCGCTTTGGAAACCTTATTAACCTTCAAGGGAGCTGTTGTTTGTGCAGGAGCAGTCACGGCGACTGCAGTTGGCGAAGATAGCTCTTGTTTGCCAATTTTTAGAATAAGCGAGTTACCTTCTACTCGTGTTGCATATCCACTTAACTCGCCTAAGTTAACGACGACACGAGTCCGGTCTTGGTTATCCACAACAGTCAAGCTACGAGCATTACCATTGCCAAGGTTTAAATAACGAGAAGGTAGCGAGTTTTTGGTATTTGGCAAATCAAAAACCAAACGAGCAGGCTTTTCAATTTGGTAAGACTGCATTTGTGGTGGCGTTTCATCAAACCCCAACTTCACTTCAATTTCGTCACCTGGCAATGTCACAAAATCAACCTGCTTTAATGTCAGCTTATCAGCCGCACCTGCCATTTGCAAAACCGACATTAGGCCTAGACCCAGAACCATACGATTGATTGACATGCTTTTTTTCCCAGCAAGCTTGTTATTGTTCATTGCGATCCGATTGATCATTTGTATTCTCCAGACCTTGGCTTACTTGTCGGCCATTACTAAACTACGCGGACGTTCAACCCAGCCATCGCGTCCATCGGGAACGATTTCCATGATATTAATTTGGGCTTGGGTAATCTCAAT
>JBKJUH010000252.1:0-12490 GCA_046590075.1 Agitococcus sp. | reverse complement strand
TAACTCTCTATGCAGAAGATGCGGGTGTTGTGAATGCACGTTGGGATATTGCCTTACGCGACTTAGACATGGTGCTGAATTTAGACGCTAATAATGACCGCCAATTAACGTGGGCAGAGGTCGTTGCCAAGAGTGCGGCTTTAGAACAACTGGCCGCAATAAATTTGCACATTCAACGCCAACAACAAGATTGTGCTCCACCTGTATTTACTGCGCCTTTAGCCATTGAACGTCATAGCGATGGTCAATATGCGGTATTGATGTTTAGTAGTCAGTGTTCCGCAGGCGGTGCATGGTCAATCAACTATCAATTATTAGCCACTATTGATGCAGGACATCGCGGGATTTTGCGTTGGCAACAAGGTCAGCAAGCGGCTGAAACCTTAGTATTAACGGCAAATGATAGTTTTGTTTCTTTAGATAAAGTGTCTACCCAACACTCAATGCTGACGTTTTGGCAAGAAGGCGTGGCGCATATTTGGGCAGGTTATGACCATATTTTATTTTTGCTGTCGTTATTGTTGCCAGTGGTGTTAGTGCGTCAACAACAATCGTGGCAAGGCATTGATAACTGGAAAAAATCCTTATGGGATGCGGCCAGTATTGTTACCGCTTTCACCATCGCTCATTCCATTACGTTGGCGTTAGCGGCATTACATTGGGTATATATACCATCACGTTGGGTAGAAGCTGCCATTGCTGCGTCAGTCATTATTGCCGCCTTACATAATGTATGGCCTGTTTTCGACCGTTGGCGTTGGTTATTAGCCTTAGTGTTTGGCTTGATTCATGGTTTTGGTTTTGCCAGTGCCTTAGCCGATTTAACATCGGGTACAGACGCGCAATTATTAGCCTTAGTGGGCTTTAATTTAGGTGTAGAAACAGGGCAGTTAGCGATAGTTGCGGTGTTTGTTCCTTTGGCTTATATGAGTAGAAATAGCGCATATTATCAACGTTGGATGTTGACGGGTGGTTCATTAATGATTGCGTCTGTGGCCAGTTTGTGGTTATGTCAGCGTCTCTTTAATTTTACCATCATAGCAGGGTAGCAAATGGCTGAGGACATATCGACACTGATTTATCGCACCGCATTAGGCGACCAACGCGCCTTTGAAAATCTGTATCAGCAATCATCACCGAGGTTGTTTGCCTTAGCGATGATGGTGGTAAAACGTAAAGATTTAGCCGAAGAAGCCTTACAAGATGCCTTTGTTAGTATTTGGCATTCGGCGCAAAGTTATACTGAGGATAAAGGCTCGGCTCAAACTTGGCTCAATACTATTGTCCGTAATCGGTGTTTAGATAAGCTACGCCGCCAACCCAAAGGCATTAGCGACTTATCTCCTGTCGAATGGGAAAACATTATTGCGGATACGCCTGAACCTTTAGCAGAAGTGCTAGCCGATGACGATGCCAAACGCCTCAATGGTTGTTTAGAACATTTAGATGACAAACAGCGGCAATCGTTAATGTTGGCGTATTTTCAGGGTTTGTCACATAGCCAATTGGCGGTGCAGTTGAGTGTGCCTTTAGGTACGGTCAAAGCATGGGTAAGACGCGGTTTAGAAAAATTGAAAGGGTGCTTGCAGTTATGAATTATCAACATCCTGAATTACAAAAGCGACTGGCCGCAGAATATGTGGTCGGTTCGTTACAGGGCAAAGCCCGATTACGCTTTGAGCGTTTAATGGTCGAGCAACCGTCATTACGGCGTTTAGTTGCAGCGTGGGAGCAACGATTAGCTCCCTTAGCGAATCAACTTGCGCCTATGCCTGTCTCACCGATGGTATGGCAAAAAATTCGTCAACGTTTAGGTTTTGTTGTGGTTGAGCAAAAACCAGTCACTAAACCCTTTTGGCAATGGTGGACTATTAGTAGTAGTGTTTTAGCGTCGGCCATGGCGGGTATCTTGTTTTGGAATACTTTTATTGATCAGCCTGTGCTTGTGCCTGCTTATCAAGATTTAGCGGTATTAAGCACTGATAAAGCCGAACCGACGTGGATTGTGCGCGTCAGTGCCGATGGTAAAACGATGCAGTTATCCAGCTTGCAAAAAGTGACTGTCCCGAACGATAAAGATTTAGAGTTGTGGGCAATTGCCAACGGTGCGCCTGAGTCTTTAGGGGTGGTGAACTTGTCGCATGGCAGTGGTTCGTTGACGTTTACGACCTTACAACAACAGCGTTTGGGCAAAGGTAAAATCTTAGCCATTAGCTTAGAGCCAAGAGGTGGTTCGCCAACGGGTAGCCCCACGGGTGCGGTGTTGTTTACGGGTAAAGTTTGGGTTTAGGTTGTGGGGCGATGATGGGTCGCCTTGTTTTCTGTGGCTTTATTTAAGGGTGGATTTTCAGTAGAGTTGCTGCAATAAAGCCGTCTTGGATTATGGATAAACTATAGTTGAAAAAATATTTAGCTAAAAAAATACTTAAAAATCACCAGCTAGATAATTGATGTGACAGGATTTTGCTTTCTACACAAGCCCCAGCAAACCACTATAACTCAATAATAAACCTAATATCGGCAAACTAAATCCCACATAAAAACGATATTTACCTTGTTCAATGGTTTTGTAAGCAGTCATTTTGGGAGTTAACCACCATGGTAAAGTCAAATAACCTAAACGCACGCTAACACAACGCCAAAACCAACCGCCATCAATAATATCTACCGCCAAGTCGAGGTGCAAAAAACGTGTATTTTCCGTCCAAAAACCTGTTGGCCACTGTCCATGTGGATAAAAATAAGATTGCATGATTGTCTGTTGATTAAAGCAACGATGCCAAGCTAAGGCGTTTGCTGAGTGACTTATCTCAACACTCAGTTGATGAGGCGGTAGAGTAGTAGGAATTCCCAGTTTTCGCGCTAAGCGACGACCAATAACACCTGCTAAGCCCTTACCAAATAACAATTCAATTTCACCTGTTAGCCGACCACCGTGTTGATGCAATTGCTGTAACTGTGGATGTAACAAGCTAAATCCTTCGGCAAACCAATCTGAGACTAAATGAGACGTCATGAGAATTTCCATTTTTAAACGATGTTTAGCTTTCTACTGAGCTAAGGTGCATCTTCGCCCATTCGCGAATCTCTAACAGGAGGATTATCCGTTTTAATCGCTTCAATATTGTCTAATAATTCTTCAGGTAAAGCCTCATTATCATTACTTTCGGGCTCGGCTTTTAGGTTTTTACCTAATACCGTTTGCCCTTCAAAAGACATTGTTTTTAGGCTGTATTCCATGACTTCGCCTTTGCTCGTTGGCCCTCTAAACTTCACAGGAAAGTTACGATAATCCGGTGCAAGCCACACGTCATAACCTTGTTGTGTTGTGCCTGTACTGGAATTAATACGTTTGCCTTGCAAATGTAGCGTTTTTACTATGCCCGCAGGTAGTTTTAGCATTTCTTCAGAAATTAGCTTTAATTCAATATCATAAATCGAGCTACCTGTTGTCACTTGCATTTTGCGGCTGTCAACACCCGTAAAGCTCACAGCCACTTGAAATGGTAAGCTAGCGGCATCTTGAATCTCACTTTGAATGCTGGCGTATTTGGCTTCGCCCGCTTTGCCATAACGAATGCTACTGGCTGTTCTATCAATATCGGCAAAACTGCGTAATTTGTTATTGACGTACATGCGGTAGCGTTCGGGACTAATGCCACTATCGGAGACACGACCTTCACTTAACATCCGCACTTTAAAGCCGAATTTTGCGGCTTCATTGTCGATGCTGTAGTTTTCACCTTCCATGCGCCATGTTTGTTTGATTTCGACAATAAAGCCCATAAACGAGGCTTTATAACGGGCATGAATTTCCACAGGAAATGAAGGCGGAGGTTCATCTATCTTTTGGGTGTTACTTTTGGCAAGTTCTTCGGGTGGCGGTGGTACGATATCGCCTAAGGGCGTGGCTTTGTCGCTATTGAGCAGGTCTTGGGGTTTGTCAGTGATAGGGTTTTCTGGCGGTTTTTGGCCTTGTGCAGCTAAATTATCGCCATTAATAGGGGCTTCAGGTTTGTCGACTTTGGGCTGTTTAGCCGCGACATTTTTCTTGGGTTCTTTGGGTTTGGCAGGGGCGATTTTTTCTGCCGCAGGTGGGGCTTCTTCAATAATAGTGACAATCGCCGCACCTTGTTGGGGTTTTGGTCGAGCAAGTGGCTTAATGCTGAGTTTGACACGCGGAATAGAGTTGGCTTTTTTCTTTGATAATACTTCGTCAGGCGAGTCGGGCATAAAATCGGGTAGTTCAAATTCGCCATCCCATAATAAGGCCAAATGCACGAGCACCGACAAGCCAATCGCGGTGGCCAACGGCTTGCGTTGTAAACGAGACATCATGCCCTGAAGTATTTTCACCGCTACGCCTAAATCTGTTTGCTTAATTGAGCAAAAGCTCGTTCGGCGGCATTCAGTGTAGCTTCAATTTCAGCATCGCCATGTGCGCTGGAAATAAAGCCTGCTTCAAAAGCAGAAGGGGCTAAATAAATGCCTGCCTCAAGCATCAAATGAAAAAACTCACGGAAACGCTCAACGTTGCACGCCATCACATCTTCATAAGCAGTAATTTTGGTTTTCTCGCTAAAGTATAAACCAAACATGCCGCCCACTTGAGTCGTGGTAAATGGAATGCCTGCGGCGTGAGCGCGTTCACGTAAGCCAGCTAATAGTTTGCCCAAGTTGGCACTGAGTTGAGTATAAAAACTCGGTTGGCTAATCAGTTCTAACATCGCCAAACCTGCGCGCATGGCCAATGGATTACCCGATAATGTCCCTGCTTGATAGACACCACCTAAAGGCGCAATACATTCCATAATTTCACGTTTGCCACCAAAAGCTCCCACAGGCAAACCTGCGCCAATCACTTTGCCAAGACAAGTTAAATCAGGGGTGATGTTATACAAGGCTTGTGCGCCACCTAAGGCGACACGGAAACCTGTCATTACTTCATCAAAAATTAATACTGCGCCATATTCGGTACACAGTTGGCGCATGGTGTGTAGAAATTCTAATTTGGGTGGTACACAGTTCATATTGCCCGCGACAGGCTCGACAATTACACAAGCAATTTCTCTACCCATTTGCGCAAAGAGTTGTTTTAGTGCTTCGCTGTCATTATAGGGCAGGGTGAGTGTGTGTTTGGCGAGATCGGCAGGAACACCTAAAGAAGTCGGCACACCCAAGGTCAATAAACCCGATCCTGCTTTGACTAATAACGAATCAGCATGACCGTGATAACAACCTTCAAACTTTAATAATTTATCGCGTTTGGTATAGCCACGCGCCAAACGAATCGCGCTCATCGTTGCTTCTGTACCTGAACTCACCATGCGTACCATGTCCATTGACGGTATGAGTTCACAGACTTTATCGGCCATGAGAATTTCGGCTTCGGTCGGTGCCCCAAAACTTAAACCATCCACCGCAGCGTCTTGTACCGCTTTAACAATCGCAGGATGAGAGTGACCGACAATCATCGGCCCCCATGAACCAATATAATCAATGTACTGTTTGCCATCGGCATCCCACAAATACGCACCTTGACCTTTTTGAATAAACACAGGTGTGCCACCCACTCCTTTGAATGCGCGCACAGGTGAGTTAACACCACCGGGAATATGACGGCAGGCAGCAGCAAAAAGTTCTTGGTTACGGCTCATGGTAAATAACTCTTATTAAAATGTATCGCTTAATTAGGACGCTTGTGCTGTGAATAAGTCGTGATAGACCTGTGCCCGTTGCGAAATGTTAGCAACGGGCAACGCGCAAATATCATTCACAACCGCAACACAATGTGCGCCTGCTTTAATTATTGGTGTGGCATTTTCTAGGGTTATGCCGCCAATAGCAACTAAAGGCAAGCCAAACTGTTGTGCCGATTGCAAAATTGCCACATCCGCTAACGCCGCATTCGGTTTGGTTGATGAGGGATAAAATGCGCCAAACGCTAAATAATCTGCACCTTCTTGTGCAGCTTGCTTTGCAAACTCAAGTGAATTATGGCAAGTTGCACCAATAATAGCATTTGCACCTAAGCGTTGACGTGCTGCGGCAATAGAACCATCACCACGCCCTAAATGCACACCTGCACCCACGGTAGCGGCTAATTCGACATCATCGTTAATAATCAAAATGGCGTTATAAGCATCACATAAGTGTTTCAGCGCGTTGGCTTCGGACAGCCTTTTTTGCGTGTCTGTCGATTTGTCACGATATTGAATGATTTTTGTCTGGCCTTTCAAAGCAGCTTCAACAACCAACAACAACTGCGCTGTGTCTAGGCTGCTATCGGTAATCAAATATAAACCTCTAGTCATACCCGTATTTTTCGGGTTCAAATCCGTAGGGGCAAAAAATCTTTTGCCCCTACAAAATGCGCGACGATAAGGTATAGATTGACCGTCAGCGTGTGGTTTATCGGCATTTTTTAATGCCTCGTGCAACCATACTTCGGCACGCGTAATAGCTACGCCTAGCGTTAAACCTTGCGCCAACCCTGCGGCAATGGCAGACGCTAAAGTGCAACCCGAACCATGAAACTCACTCTGTAAACGTGGCCATTGGCTACTTTGGCTGAGTTTGCCATGTTGATACAGTCGATTACGCAGCATCACTCCCGACTCGTGACCACCTTTGAGTAAAATGGCCTTTGCGCCTTGTTGCGTTAAATCAGCAATCAATTCGGCTTCTTGGTGAGGAAGTTCATATAACGATAAACACTGTGCTTCGATGGTATTGGGGGTGATAACTGTTGCTAATTTAAATAAGCCATGAATTTGCGCGCTAAAGTCGCCAGCCGTTAAACCACCGCCACTATTAGCCGCCAATACAGGGTCTAACACTAAGGGAATGTGTGGATGCGCGCGGGCGATACCTTCAATCACAGCAATGGTTTCAACCGAACCCAGCATGCCACATTTAATCGCTTTAACGGGTAAATCGGCGAGAATTTTTTCTGCTTGTGCTTGTAGTAAATCAGCGCGAACGGTTTCAAAACCATAGACTTGTTGGCTGTCTTGAATGGTTAAAGCGGTACAAACGACGGCAGCGTGCGCGCCAAATGCGGCGAGGGTTTCAATATCCGCTTGTAAACCTGCACCACCCGACGGGTCTAAGCCACTAAAACAAAGGACAACAGGTCGCATAAAAATTCACTCGTAGGGGCGAATTTATTCGCCTTAACATTCATTAAAAGGCGAATAAATTCGCCCCAACATCCACGGTAAATTGAGCAGTTAAAACGGCTTCACAATCACCAAAATAACAATAGCAACCAACAATAGTACGGGTAATTCATTAAAAAATCGGAAAAAAACATGTGTCTTTTGATTGTTATTATTAGCAAATTGTTGGCGATAATGGCCACACAATAGATGATAAACCACCAATAATACGACTAAAGCCAGTTTCGCGTGTAACCAATGTTGATGCAAATAATAGTCCGGCGCATTGAACATCATCGCCAATCCAAAGACAAAGGTCAGCACTAAAGACGGCCACATAATGCCCCTATAAAGTTTACGCTCCATGATTTTAAAGCGTTCGATGCTTTCGTGGTCGGTACTTTGTGCGTGATAGACAAATAAACGCGGTAAATAAAATAAGCCTGCAAACCAACAAACAACGGCAATGACATGAAAGGCTTTGAGCCAGAGCATGATGCACTTTCTCCAAAATTGGTGTCTATATGATAATGCAAAGCAGGTATAAGCCTAAACAATAAGTTGTCGGTTGTCTTAGTAGTGCATACAGCTTCCAAAACAGTGTCTAGTCAACGTTTGACGCGCCTATTTTGCTTGGCTAGACTAGACTAATAAATAATCTGGAGATGGTTATGCGCTCGGTGAATATGCTTGAGGCAAAATCGACATTATCGCGTTTAGTTGAGTCGGTAGAATTAGGGCTTGAGCGCGAAATTATTATTGCCCGTCATGGTCGCCCTGTCGCAAAGTTGGTGGCGATTGATCATAAACCGACGCATCAGCGTATTGGTGTCGCAAAAGGTCTGTTTGAAGTGCCTGATAACATTGATAACGACAACGATAGCTTTGTTTAGAGCCTATGCGTTTAATGACACATGATGCCATGATTGCTAAATACAGCGATACGATTATATGGGTTTAAGATTCGCCTGTGCCATCACTTGCTGCAAACGCTCAATCGGATGAGCATAGCCTAATGCCTTAAAGGGTATGCGATTATTCGATTTAATCACTTCGGTAACATCACAATGCTCGTAGCCGTTTTCGTAGCTGATGCTGTATTTGTAATGAAGTGCTAAATCATTCATAGAACCTAATACCCGTTTGCTGTCGGTTTTGGTAAACGAAAAGTCGTGATATTGCGTTAATATGTGGTCGATGACGTGTGGCGGAATGTTTTCTATGAGTAATAAGTTCATTAAGCCATTTAAAAACAGCGTATGAAATAGGGGGATTTGTGATTGTTTAAAGCCCTAGGTGATAAACGATAATAAGGTTTTTTCATTGACAAACAACAGTGTTTTGCTTCGGTCAATGGTTAATAGATTGACAAACCAGTCACCTAATAGAGTGTCTGTGGTTTGAATGGCGTGTAACTGGTCTGCTTTGAGTTTGAGTGCGGTTTGCACTTTGCCTGTGCATTTTAATTGTAGCATGACGCTTGCTCAAAAAGTGGTTGTGATATTTTAGAAGGCTTGTTTGGAAAAAGTCAGTATCCTCTCCCTTGCATTGTCTGTCTAGCGTAAATCCCCTCTAGCAATCCACTCCTGCTTTGTTACAATCGTCCTATTCTTCAATTATTCAAGCAGACCAAGCCTTGTCCTATCGAACTCGCGTTAAAATCTGTGGCATAACTCGTTTGTCAGATGCACTTGATGCCGTAAGCTTGGGTGCGGATGCCTTGGGTTTTGTCTTTTATGAGCCTAGTCCGCGTGCCGTTGACATTAAAATAGCGCAAGCCATCATTTTAGCGTTACCGCCGTTTGTAGCAGCGGTAGGATTATTTGTTGATGCAACACCTGATTATGTGCGTGAGGTTTTAACAGACGTACCGCTGAGTCATTTACAGTTTCATGGTGATGAGTCTGCCGAGTATTGTCGGCAATTTGGCAAGCCGTGGTTTAAAGCCCTAAGAATGCAGCCTGATGCGGATATTCACGCTAAAATAGCCGACTATCCCGACGCCAGTGCTATTTTATTAGATGCGTGGCATCCACAGTTAAAAGGCGGCACAGGCGAAACCTTTGATTGGCGACATTGGCCAAGTAGTCACAAGCCGTTGATTCTTGCGGGTGGATTAACACCCGAAAATGTCAGCGAAGCCATTCATTTGACACAACCTTATGCGGTCGATGTCAGTGGTGGTGTCGAAGCCAGCAAAGGCATTAAACAATTTACGCTTTTACAAGCTTTTATGGCGGGAGTAAATGCAGCATGACTGCGATTCAGTACAGTAATTTTCCTGATGCCCGTGGCCACTTTGGTGTGCATGGTGGTCGGTTTGTCTCCGAAACCTTAATGAGTGCCTTATTAGACCTCGAAAAACTCTATAACAATCTTAAAGATGACCCCACTTTTCGGGCCGATTTTGATAGAGATTTAGCCCATTATGTCGGTCGTCCTTCACCGTTATATCATGCTGAACGCTGGAGTCGTGAACTTGGCGGCGCACAGATTTATCTCAAGCGTGAAGACTTAAATCATACAGGCGCGCACAAAGTTAATAACACCATCGGCCAAGCCTTATTAGCCAAACATTCGGGCAAAACGCGAATTATTGCCGAAACTGGCGCAGGTCAACATGGCGTGGCCACGGCAACCATTGCCGCCCGTTTAGGCATGGAATGTGTGGTTTACATGGGTGAAGAAGACGTTAAACGTCAAGCCACCAACGTCTATCGCATGAAGCTCTTAGGCGCAACGGTCATTCCCGTGACGTCTGGTTCAAAAACCCTAAAAGACGCCATGAACGAAGCCATGCGTGATTGGGTAACCAATGTCGATGATACCTATTATGCTATCGGCACTGTCGCTGGCCCGCATCCTTATCCGATGTTAGTCCGTGACTTTCAATCCATTATTGGTCGTGAAGCGCGTCAACAATGTTTAGCGCAAGCAGGGTGTTTGCCTGATGTGTTAGTGGCCTGTGTTGGTGGGGGTTCTAATGCCATTGGCTTATTTCATCCTTTTCTTGAAGATGAAACGGTAGCGATGTACGGTGTTGAAGCGGCTGGCGATGGGGTAGCAACAGGTCGTCATTCTGCGCCCTTGACGGCAGGTAAAATTGGTGTTTTACATGGCAATCGTACCTATTTAATGGCCGACGAAAACGGCCAAATCATTGAAACGCATTCGATTTCCGCAGGTTTAGATTACCCTGGTGTGGGCCCTGAACATAGCTGGTTAAAAGATATTGGTCGTGTCAATTATGTTGCTATTACTGATGATGAAGCCTTAGCCGCTTTCCGCCATGTCACTAAAACCGAAGGCATTATTCCTGCCTTAGAGTCAAGTCATGCGCTGGCCTATGTCCACAAACTCGCCCCGACAATGGCTAAAGACAAAATTATCATTTGTAATTTATCGGGTCGTGGCGATAAAGACTTGCTTACCGTCGCTAAATTAGACGGTATTGTCATTGCCTAACCGTAGGGGCGAATTTATTCGCCTATAGGCTAAACAATGGCGAATTCATTCGCCCCTACATATTAATGCTGTATCAGGAAAAGATTATGTCGCGTATTCAGGCGTGTTTTGCCGAATTAAAAAGCCAACAACGTCAAGCGTTAATACCTTATATTACCGCAGGCGACCCTCATCCCCACTATACGGTTGGCATGATGCACGCTCTAGTGGCAGGTGGTGCAGATATTATTGAGTTAGGTGTGCCATTTTCTGACCCAATGGCCGATGGCTCAACCATTACCAAAGCGCACGAACGTGCTTTAGTGCATGGCACCAGCACCACCCATGTCCTTAATATCGTCAGCGATTTTCGCCAACAAGACAGCAAAACGCCTGTGGTGTTGATGGGTTATTTAAATCCTTTAGAAATTATTGGTTATGAAGCCTTTGCGATAGCAGCACAACAAGCGGGAGTGGATGGTGTATTAACCGTCGATTTGCCGCCCGAAGAAGCCGAGTGTTTGGCGATGACGCTGAAACAGCATCAAATAGACCCTATTTTTCTCTTGGCACCCACTTCCACCGACGAGCGCATTCAAAGCATTACCGCCGCCGCCAGTGGTTATGTGTATTATGTCTCGCTTAAAGGGGTTACAGGTTCTAATACCTTAGATGTTGATGCTGTGGCCGAACGCGTGGCGGCTATTCGTCGCTTTAGTGATTTGCCTATTGGTGTCGGTTTTGGTATTAAGGATGCCGACACTGCGGCAGCCGTTGCTCAGTATGCGGATGGTGTGGTAGTTGGCTCAGTATTAGTCAATCGCATCGCCGAATTAGGGCAAACACCCGAAACGATTCCTGCAGAATTACAGCGTTTGATGGCCGCTATGCGTCAAGCAATGGATGCGCGGTAAATTTTAGACCTAACCAAAGACACACGAGGGCAACGCCATGAGTTGGCTGGGAAAAATTCTACCGAATGCAGGCAAACAAGCCGAAGAGCGTAAAGTCTCTGTGCCCGAAGGCGTTTGGCGGAAATGTCCGAAGTGTGATTCGGTGCTCTATCAAGCCGAAGTCGAGCGCAATCAACACGTTTGTCCCAAGTGTGACCATCACCTACGTATTAATGCCCGCGAGCGTTTAGATTCGTTTTTAGACCCCGAAGGCCGCGAAGAAATTGGCATGGACTTAAAGCCAGAAGACCGTCTTAGCTTCAAAGACAGCAAAAAATACATTGACCGTTTAACCGATGCCCAAAAAGCCACTGGCGAAACCGATGCTCTCATTGCCATGCGTGGCACCGTCAACGAAATGCCCTTAGTGGCGGTTGCCTTTGAATTTAATTTCATGGGTGGTTCGATGGGCGCAGTGGTAGGTGGTCGTTTTGTCCGCGCTGCGGAAATTTGTCTGCGGGAAAAAATCCCCCTTGTTTGTTTTTCTACCTCGGGTGGCGCAAGGATGCAAGAAGCCTTGTTTTCATTGATGCAAATGGCCCGAACATCAGCCGTCATTGAGCAACTAAAAATGAACAGCATTCCTTATATTTCGGTATTAACTGATCCTGTTTATGGCGGTGTCTCCGCTAGTTTGGCGATGTTAGGTGATTTAAATATTGCTGAACCTTACGCGCTGATTGGTTTTGCAGGGCCACGTGTGATTGAGCAAACAGTGCGTCAAGTCTTACCCGAAGGCTTTCAACGCTCTGAGTTTTTACTGGATCATGGTACGGTGGATATGATTGTTCATCGCCATGAGTTACGGGATACCATTTATCGGGTATTAGCGAAGTTGACGCGTCGTTCGGTTTAATAGGTTCTAATGCGATTGCTTGTGCAAGTGCGCTTTGCATCTGCCTGCCGCAGGCCTTACTTTTGTTTCGGCAAAAG
>JBKJUH010000211.1:0-2789 GCA_046590075.1 Agitococcus sp. | reverse complement strand
AGCATGGTCAGCCAATAGTAACTCCACAGGCCAAAGACATAACGCGCCAAACGCCGTCAGTAAGGGTACGGCTAACATGCCGCGCCACGTTTTATTGGCACCAAACCAGTTTTTATGAATGGGGATGGTGAGTTGAGGAAGTATGTTGTGTGTCACTATCATCATGTGTAACACGCCACCTATAATGACGGGAATTTGTATATACCATGCCGTTAATAATTGACTGAGCATGTTAGCGACTCAACTGTATAGCCAAAAACAACACACTATTGCCAATGGTCAAAACAAGGATATGAGATAGTTTTTTGAACTTGAAAAACGGCTGGCGAATAATCATCGCGTAGCTAAAAGCACATAAACTCACGGCTAATAACGCGTTAGCTAACCATTGTGGCACAACAAATTCCAGCAATAAAAAGCCTGCCAAAATAAACACACTCCAAAAAACGGGCATGCCTAAATAGGCTAAACCGTCGCTTTCTTGAATATTGCCAATATCATTAAATACCGATAAACGAATACTACCACACACTAAGACAGGCCATAACGCCAATACCCACGCACCATTAAAACCATGCACATATAAGGCTAAGGTAGGTGCAACTAAATAGATGAGTACATCCATAAAGCCGTCTAAATAACGACCAAATGGCCGTTCTAATTGATATTTACGCGCCAGTATGCCATCTAAAGCATCACCTAACATGGCAATAAATAACAGTGAGGTACATAAATAGATATAACCCGATAACGCAGCAGCTACAGCCAACGATGCGGTAAAAACACCACTCAAGGTCAATAAATCGACTTTGTTGAGCGCAATAATAAAATGGTCAGAGGAGGGTGAAGGGCTCATGTTGGTTCCCATGTCTCTGCTTTCGGCGACAGTAGTTGCAACGGCCAGCGTTTTTTGGCAATGCCAGCTAATAAGGCGGTACGGTCAATTTTGCTGTTATGGCGGCCATCGACAGGCATTTTTTTGACCAGTACCAGACTCGCTTGAGGGATGCCGTGTTTGTGTAAAATAGCTAACAGTTGGCGGTGTTCTGGGCAAGCCGTTGCTTCAAGCACTAAAATCGTTTGTTGTTGATATTGTACTAAGGCACTACGAACCACGCCTGCTAAGGCATCACAATCTTTTTCGGGGGCGAAGGTGTAAACGCGTTCATTTTCAATCCATAAGGCATCTTTTATCCGCCCGACTAACCATATACGACCTTCAGGGTCAAAAAATCCTGCATCCCCTGTTCTATGCCAGACATCACCACGCGCACGCGGAATTTTACTTTCTTTATTGGCGGCAGGATTATCGACATAACCGTGTAAAACGTGCTTACCTGCTACCAATATTTCACCAATATTATCGGCACTGACCGCAGCAATATCAACGTCAGACTCGGAGTCTAAGTCGGCATCGGGGTCAACAATACGCACTTCCGCACCCACCGCAGGTAAGCCGACTAAATGCCCTGCATAATGTTGCCAATATTGTCGAAGTTCGGGTAAGAAAATTTCAGCAATCGGTTCGGCTTCGGTGGAGCCATACACCAGCATAATTTCAGCATTGGGAAAAATCATGTCTAAATTAATGACTAAGTCATAAGGCAGCGTTGAGCCGCCAATGGCAATGGCACGAATAGCGGGAAACTGTTGTTTGGTCGATAAGGCAAACTGGCAAACTCTGCTCATAAAAGCAGGGGCTGCGGAAATACGCGTAATGCCAGACTCGCGCCATTGGCTCATAATTTGCCGACCGTTGACGTGTGCAGGTGCGGCTAAATCGACTCGTGGCATGATGGTGCTAATGCCACAACATAAGTTATGCAACACTAAAACGGGGAAACACGGGCTATCAATATCATCATCTTGGTCTGGCCAATGGGCGCGAATGGCCAGATGTTGCTCGATTAAACTGTGGTGCGTGCGGTCTGCACCTTTGGGGTTGCCCGTACTGCCTGAAGTAAAGGTAATTAAACCGTGTGCCGAGGGGTCTAATAGTTCGCATTCGGGAGTGTCGGCGATTTTAGACATCAGCGGACGAAGGTCGTTCACGCCAGCAGCATGGCCATTTAAGGCGTAACGTGGGAGCTTCCATAACGGTGGAAACAGCCACCATAAACGTAATACCGCTACTTCACCAATCGCTATTTTGGCGCGACTGACACGAATAGACGCTAAGATACGCGGACGTGACATGCCACGATCAATTAACACTGGCACTAAACCTAAGGATAATAACGCTAACATCAACACATAGGTTTGTACTTGTGGCCGCGCCAAAATTAGCACACGGTCGCCAATCATTAAGCCTAGCTTTTTTAAGCCATGTTGCATTTGCGCACAGCGTTCAGCCAGTTCACCGTAGCTAAGGTTTTCTTCACCTTGATATTGCAAACCTTGCATTTGGGGAATAGATAACGCCAAACGCTCAGGATGTAATTGGCTGGCGGCAAAAATCCGTGTGCAAACATTTATCATTAAGCTATTTCTCGTGCTGGGGCAGTTTTAATGGTCAGTTGATACAAGGCATAGTGGTGTTTGCGTGCCGTGCCATGACGAGCGGCAAAGTTTAAGGAGGCGTTATCTTCACGCACTAAGGTTCCTGCAATCTGTTCGTAATGGCCGCGCGCGCGTAAGCTTAACTCACAACTCATGGCGGTAAATAAGCCAAAGGCGCGAAAATCTGGATGTACACCACCTGTTTTAGCTAAAGCCGTGCGCGGTTGCGGTAATAAGCGATAATGTTGGGCATAGTTGATGTCGTTGGCACTAACAGCGTCTAACTGACG
>JBKJUH010000122.1:0-15561 GCA_046590075.1 Agitococcus sp. | reverse complement strand
TTGGCATTGGGCGCAACGCAATGGCAAACACTCATGCGTGTGGTATTACCCACGGCTTCACCAGGGATTTTCTCCGCCGTCATGATTGGTTTTGGTCGTGCGGTTGGCGAAACAATGATTGTGTTGATGGCAACAGGTAATACCCCCGTTATGGAGTGGAACATCTTTGAGGGCATGCGTACCTTGTCAGCGAATGTCGCGGTAGAAATGGGCGAAGCTGAAGTCGGTTCTACCCACTTCCGCGTGCTGTTTTTATCGGCCTTGGTATTGTTTGTCTTGACCTTTGTTTTGAATACGATTGCCGAAGTAGTGCGCGGTCGTCTTCGTAAAAAGTATGGTTCTTTGTGAGGCATCATCCATGAAAGTACGCGAATATTTCAAAAGTGGCGATGCTTGGGTTTGGCTCAATGCAGGCGCAGTAGCCATCTCCTTAATTATGGTCGTCGGTATTTTGGGTTTGATTGCGGTGCGTGGTTTAGGTCACTTTTGGCCTGCCGATGTCATGCAAGCGCAATATAACGATAACGGCACAATACAAACGGTCATTGGTGAAGTCTATGATGAGAAAATAGATACCGCTCAACGTCTGCGCGAATCAGGTGTCGAAATTCCTGCCACCATGAGCACCGTGACTCGCTATTCAATTAAACAAGGTAATCGTGATGTCACAGGGCAGGATTTTCGTTGGGTATTGGGTCATCAATTCACTCAACGTCAATATCCAGCCGATATTGTTGCTCTTGAGCGTTATGAGTGGGGTGATTTTTTTGGTCGCCTAAAGTCGGTGAAAGAAAATGGTGCGGTTATTGCTGACGGTGACAAAGCATGGGCTGAATTACAACAACGTATAGACCGTAGTAATGATTTTCATGCACAGATTAGGGTAATCGAAAAAGGTGAAATTGGTCGTATTAACCACCAATTAGAAAAACTACGCTTAAAAGAGCGTAAGTTGGAATTGCAAGGTAAGCTCGATGATAATACCCGTGCAGACTTAGCCAAGCAGCAACAAGTTCAACATCAAAAGTACGAAGCCCTGAAAGGTAAGATGGAACAGCTAAATCTAGCGATGAATCGGGATAGTGCGGTGTTTGTTGTTGCCGATGGCAGCGAAAAAGAATTACCGCTGAGTAAAATTGTCACCGCCCAAAAACCCAATGACATGGGTGTCGTGGCAAAATTAGTTGCTTATGGCCATAATGCATGGGCATTTCTCAGTGATGACCCGCGTGAAGCTAATACCGAAGGCGGCGTTTTTCCTGCGATTTTTGGTACGGTGATGATGGTTTTTTTAATGACGATTATTGCCACGCCTTTAGGGGTGATTGCTGCCATTTATTTACGTGAATATGCCAGCCAAGGTGTTATCACGCAAACGGTACGGATTGCGGTAAACAATTTAGCAGGTGTACCGTCTATTGTTTATGGTGTCTTTGGTTTGGGCTTTTTTGTTTATTTTGTGGGCGGTAATATCGACAAAATCTTCTATCCTGAGTCGTCACCTGCGCCCGTATTTGGTACGCCAGGTTTATTATGGGCGGCGTTGACGTTGGCATTAATGACCTTGCCTGTAGTGATTGTTTCTACCGAAGAAGGTTTGTCGCGTATTCCTCGTGCCTTAAAAGAAGGTTCATTGGCGTTAGGAGCAACCAAAGCTGAAACCTTGTGGCGTGTGATTTTGCCTATGGCAACGCCCAGTATTATGACAGGCATGATTTTAGCCATTGCCCGTGCCGCAGGTGAAGTTGCACCGTTAATGTTAGTCGGTGTCGTCAAATTAGCCCCCACTTTACCCTTAGACTTAAATGCACCGTTTATTCACTTAGATCAAAAGTTTATGCACTTGGGCTTTCATATTTACGATGTCGGTTTCCAAAGTCCGAACGTCGAAGCAGCACGACCATTAGTGTATGCTACGGCCTTTTTGTTGGTGTTAGTGGTGGCAACATTGAACTTGTCTGCTGTTGGCTTGCGCAATCGCTTGCGTGAAAAGTACAAGTCCTTGGAGTCCTAAGCGGATAGTGGACATTGCGGCAAAGATTTACCCGTGTTCACAAAGTTTTTATGTCTGTCCTGCTTTTTTTGAGTGACAATATCATGAGTTTAGATTTGGAAAAACCAATCATGAATGCCAATACAACTCCTTCTGCTGCGCCTAGTTATGCGATTGATATGGATGCACTGGGTCGTAGTAAGCGTAATTTGAATATGGCCAATGAAGACATTTGCCTAGAAACGCGCCACCTCAATTTGTTTTATAGCGAAAAGCAAGCATTGTTTGATGTCAATATGAGCATTCCACGTAAGCGGGTGACGGCGTTTATTGGCCCATCAGGTTGTGGTAAGTCTACGTTGTTGCGTACCTTTAACCGTATGAATGACTTGGTGGATGGTTGTCAGGTCGATGGCAAAATTTTGCTTGATGGTGGCGATATCTTTGATCGGAGCATGGATATTACCAACTTGCGCCGTCGTGTCGGTATGGTCTTTCAAAAACCGAATCCGTTTCCTAAGTCGATTTATGAAAATGTCGCTTATGGGTTACGTTTGCAAGGTATCAATAAAAAACGCGTGCTAGATGAAGTCGTTGAACAGTCGTTAAAAGGTGCAGCGTTGTGGGATGAAGTTAAAGACCGTTTGAATGACTCTGCCTTAGGTTTGTCTGGCGGTCAACAACAGCGTTTAGTCATTGCCCGCGCCATTGCCATTGAGCCTGATGTGTTACTGTTGGATGAGCCAACAGGTGCCCTTGACCCCATTTCGACGCTCAAAATTGAAGAACTTATTCACGAATTACGCGACCGCTTCACAATTTTGATTGTTACCCACAATATGCAGCAAGCCGCGCGTGTTTCTGACTATACAGCGTTTATGTATTTAGGTAAGTTAATTGAACATGGTGACACTGATACCTTGTTTACCAACCCCAAGCATAAGCAAACGGAAGATTACATCACAGGCCGTTACGGTTAGCCGTTTCGGTAAATAGCCACGAGGAAGCCGCCATGACAAAAGAAGATTACGGTCAACATATCTCTCAGCAGTTTAATGCCGAGTTAGAAGAAGTGCGCTCCCATTTTTTGGCCATGGGCGGCTTAGTCGAAAAACAAGTCGGTGATGCCATGCACGCATTATTGGATGCCGACTCCGCATTAGCGGTGATTGTTCAGGCCAATGACCATAAAATCAACGCCATGGAAACACGCATTGATGAAGAATTAGTGCGTATTTTAGCGCGCCGCCAACCTGCGGCATCGGATTTACGCATGATTATTGCCATTAGTAAGTCCTTAACCGACTTAGAGCGTATTGGTGATGAAGCGTCGAAAATTGCTCGGTATGCCCAAGCCTTGTGCGAAGAAGGTGAGTCGCCACGCGGCTACATGGAAACGCGTCATATTGGCAATCAAGTACGCTTGATGATTCACGATACCTTAGATGCCTTTGCCCGTTTAGACATCGAGCAAGCGTTCAAAGTGATGCAAGCTGATAGCGAAATCGACTTAGAATACAAAACCGCCACCCGTGCTTTAATGACTTACATGATGGAAGACCCTCGTTATATATCACGCGTGTTAAACGTTTTGTGGGTGTTGCGTGGCTTAGAGCGCATTGGTGACCATGCGCGTAATATTTCTGAACAACTGATTTACTTGGTCAAGGGTGCAGATGTACGCCACACCAGTTATGAAATTGTTGAGAAAAAAATACACGGCTAATCCCTGCTATTAGCAGAAAAAGGGCACTTGTTGCCCTTTTTTCTTTTACGATTCTAAATGCGCCTTTTACCCAATGCCTTGCTATACTCCAGTCAATCTGCTAAAAAAGTACAGGACTTACGCATCGCACCGCGATTAGCGCGTTTTGTGAACATAAAGCCGCCTAAAGCGGCTGAAATGTGAACAAATAAGCGATAACCGCGTAAGTCCCAAAGTAGCTAAGGGTATTGTTACTTAGGGGGCTGTCACCGTTGGAAAATTAAAGGTGATGTTGACACTCAAGGTGAAGGTGATTTTGACCCAGCGGACGAACCTAAGTCGTTCAATAACAACAAACAACGCTGCACTAGGCGTATTAATAATTACAGCAAAAGGTCGATTCCTATGTTATCTGTCAAAAAAATGTTAGTGGCTATGTCGCAATTGGGCTTACTGCTCAGTTGTGTGCCTGCGGCTTATGCGGCTGATTTATTGCCGTTAACCAAAGATATACAACCCAATGTCAATAATTTACCGCCAGCGTTTATTAAGCCGCTCAAAGTTTCTGTGTGTTTTTTTGATATTCAAGGCAGTTCGGGCGAATTTTATGGTCGCGCCAAAGATGTTAGTTTAATTGCCCAACGCTGGAATATTAAAACCGAGTTCAAAGTTTTTACCGACGAAGCGTTGGCGACAGAAGCATTTAAAGCGGGCAAGTGTGATGCGGCGGTTATTTCCACCCTACGTGCGCGTCAATTTAATGAGTTTATGGGTAGTATTGATGCCATTGGTGCCGTGCCGACCTACAACCATATGCGCGTATTGTTAAAAACCTTATTCGACCCAAAACTCGAAAAGTTTGCGATTACCGAGCCGTATCAAGTGGTGGGAGTGTTTCCTGTTGGCGCTCAATATTTACACGTTCGTGACCGATCGTTAAATAGCGTTGACGCCTTAGCGGGTAAAAAAGTATCGGTGATGGATGGTGATGTTTCCTTAGTGATGATGATGGCGAAAATGGGTTTATCACCGACAGCGGCGAGCATCGCTAACTTTGCCCGTCCGTTTAATAAAGGTGATATGGACGTTTTAGTCGCGCCTGCAATGGCCTATGCACCGTATGAGATTCAACAGGGTTTAGGTGACAAAGGCGGTATTTATCGCACACCTATCGCACAGGTGACCGCGAGCTTAATTATTAACCGCGATGCCTTGAAAAAGAAATCGAATGATGTGGATAGTCGTGTTGCCGCTTTTCATGCCATCACCGCCGAGTTTTTAGACCAACTGTTAGACCGTAACTTAGTGACTATTGAACGAATGGAAAAAGAAATCCCTAAAAAGTATTGGATGGAGCTAGAGCCAGAAAACGAGAAAAAACTGGTAGAGTCAATGCGGAATGCACGTATGCAAATGACCAAAGACGGCATTTATGATGCGCGAATGATGAAAATATTGAAAAAAGTACGTTGCAAAGTTGAGCCAAGTGAGGCGGAATGTGCGTCAACTGACGAGTAAAATGTGTAGAGGCCTATCATTGCTAGGCTTCGACTCCGCTCAGCCAACGTGAAAACGTTCCCTGAGCGGAGTCGAAGGGTTAATGGTAGCAAACATCAACAGATTTAGTCGGACTGAAGTCTTACCTACAGCTATCAGTATCTACATTTGTCGGACTAAAGTCCGACCTACAACCTTCACTCCATCAGCATTTCTTTTGCAAATTCACACGTAAACGTCGAACCCACATTCGGTTTGGAATTAATATTCAACATACCTTTGTGCTGCAATAGTACGTGTTTGACAATCGCCAATCCCAATCCTGTACCGCCTGTCGCTGAGCTTCGTGCCGCATCTACCCGATAAAACCGTTCGGTTAATCGAGCAATGTGTTGGTTTTCTATGCCCATGCCTGTATCTTTGACGCGTAAATAGCCATAGTTGTCGTCATGTGACCAGCTAATACTGACTTCGCCATGAGCAGGAGTGTATTTAATGGCATTGGTAATTAAATTAGAAAAAGCACTGCGAATATCGGCTTCCATGCCCATCAGTCGTAATGGGCTACTCACTTGTATAGTAATGTGATGATGGTTCTCGCCCGAGTAAGCGATTGCTTCTTGCTGTAGTTGTTCTAACAGTAACTTAATATTTATCGGTTTGGGTGGCTGTTTGGCACTATCACTTTCTAAGCGCGACAACATCAGTAAATCGTTGACTAAGTTATTCATGCGCAAGCTTTGTTGCTTCATTTGCCCAAAGGCGCGTTGCCATTTTTTGGGCAGTTCCTCACTATCAGCGAAAGTTTCCACATAACCACTCAATACCGTTAAGGGCGTGCGTAACTCATGGGAGACATTGGCAACAAAGTCTTTACGCATTTGTTCGAGTTGATGTAAACGGGTAATGTCGTAAGCAATTAACACGCGATCATTGTGGCCAAAACGTGTCACTTCATATTGCACATAACGATTTGGATGTGTCCACGACGGCAGTTTGATGCCTTCGTTATAAGGGCCGTTATCAAAATAATGAATAAACGCAGGGTCACGAATTAAGTTGATAATGGGCTTGCCATTATCAATACCTGCTTTAAAGCCCAGTAATTTTTCGGCGGCAGTATTCCACCATTCTAAATTACCATGACTGTCGGTGAGTACCACTGCTTCTTCCAGTGCCGACATTGAGCTGCGCGCACGGGCAATAATGGCTAACAGGTTGTGTTTCGCCGCTTGTTCGTTTTGTTGCAGGCGATAAATTTTTTCGGCGATATCTTCCCAAATGCCTGACAAATCAGGTGGTGCATCTTGGTGGCTGGTTTTTAGCCAGTGATGCAGCTTGTGCAAACTGCGTAAATGCAGCACCACATAAATCAATAAGCCCAAAAATAGCATGGGCAAGCCTAAATTAAACAGCCAACTCGGTAGTGCGAAAATAGCGAGCAGATAAGCAAGGCGGGTGATTTCTGCTCTCAGTAATGCGGTCACAATGTTTCCTGTTTACTCGGGTCGGCTTTAACGGAAAAACGATAACCTGTACCACGAACGGTTTGAATAAATCGTTCATAACCATACGGTTCTAAGGCTTTACGCAAACGACGAATATGGACATCAATGGTTCTATCTTCAACATAGACGTTACCGCCCCATACTTGGTCAAGCATTTGGGTGCGTGAATAAGCGCGTTCTTGGTGGCTCATAAAAAAGGCTAATAAACGATATTCTGTAGGCCCCATGTCAATCGCTTCATCGTTGGCGGTGACACGATGACTGACGGGGTCGAGTTTTAAGCCTTCGGCTTCAATGGCTTTTTCTGCACTTAGCGATGAGGTGCGCCGTAGTACCGCTTTAATGCGCGACACTAATTCACGGGTAGAAAAGGGCTTGGTAATATAATCATCTGCGCCCGCATCTAAACCCTGAATTTTATGGTCTTCTTCGCCACGCGCCGTCAGCATAATAACGGGAATTTCATTCAAGGTCTCATCACGCTTCATGCGTCTACACAATTCCACACCTGTCATGCCTGGTAACATCCAATCCAGTAACACCAGACTTGGCCGTTCATCGACAATTTTATGGTGTGCTTGCAGTGCATCTTCGGCTTCAATACAGTCAAAGCCTGCTAAGTCTAAGGCAATACTAATCATTTCACGAATGGCGATTTCATCATCGACAATCAAAATACGTTCGTTGGTCATAGCGCTTGTCTCGTGTGCATGACGAAAAGCAACAGACTTCTCGTGATGGTTGTATTACATGACAAGCCTATTGCAGAATTATTACAATTGTTAATGATTGTCAAAAAACCGTTAAAAATAGCTGAGAGCCAGTCCAAAAAACAAAATCATGCCCACTTTATGATTATGCAAAAAAGCTTCGGTGCAATGTACAGCCATACGGTCACGACAATGTCGCCACTGCCAAATAAATAAACCGCTACAAATGCCCAATGTCACTGACCACAGCATACCAAAATGCAGCATAGAGCCGATCATCGCCATCATTAACAAAAATACGGCTTGTAAGATACCAATAATCAATAAGTCAAATGAGCCAAATAAAATGGCTGTTGATTTTACGCCAATTTTTAGGTCATCGTCGCGGTCAGCCATGGCATATTGGGTGTCATAAGCCACCGTCCACACTAAATTCGCACCATATAACAACCAACATAACAAGGAAGGGGATTGCCCTTGAGCGACAAACGCCATCGGAATGGCCCATGAAAACGCAGCCCCTAATACCAGTTGTGGCAAATAAGTAAAACGTTTCATAAAGGGGTAAAGGCTGGCTAAGGCGAGCGCACCGAATGACCAATAAAACGTCGTGATATTCAAAAAGGGTAACAATAGTGCCGAGCAAGCAATTAAACCCACAAATAAATACAATGCCTCACGCGCAGGCAAACGACCACTGGCAATCGGACGGTCTTTGGTACGTGTCACTTGGCCATCAAAGTGGCGGTCTGCCCAATCGTTAATGACACAACCTGCCGAGCGCATCAACACCACGCCCAAGCTAAAAATAACGACAATTTTCACGCTAGGTTTGCCATGTGCCGCAATCCATACTGCCCACAAGGTTGGCCATAACAATAAATAAATGCCAATGGGGCGATGTAGGCGCATCACTTCGGCATATAAAGGCAAACGTTGTTTTAGGGAAAAAGATGCGCTCATAAAATAATCTTGTGCGAGTGAAAGGCAACAAACAAGGCAGGTAAAAAAGATTCTTGCACTAATAACGGTTGTTGACCATAACTAAAACGCGAACGTCGTGTCCAATAAGGCTGTTGTTTATCGGGCATGCGAATCGTCATTTCTAAGCGTTGACCACCGTTAAACAACAAACTACCCAACGAGCGTGAGCCTAAAAAGCGTAAGCGTCGGCCTTTGCCGCGTAGCGTATTTATCGGGATGATGCTGCGTGCTTGTACCCACACTTCACCTCGACATATTAAAGCAACTTCGCGCACTAATGCCCATTGTCTTTGTTTTAATCCTAAGCTCATCGCCTCGTCTAATGTCGGTGTATGCCAGCCTTGATGCAGTACACGCACGCTAAAATCACCAGCACTCAAGGTTTGCAAATAAGCGGTCAACGAACCGCGCGATAACAGCCAATCTTTGTAGGGATAAGCTAAATGTGCTTGCCAATAACGAGTAGAGGATAACCAACGAGGGGTAAGCGTCATAAGCAATAGAACAAGAGGAATAATGGCTGAATTGTAGCGTATCAAGCGCAGAAAGTAGCTGGCTTTGTTTGATAGTTTTTAGCTATCAAAAATCGTTTTTTATTTAATTGGATGACTAAAAATGAAAAGCCTATGCTTCACCTAAGCAGACGAAAACGTCTGAGACCAGACCCGTAAATATCAGGAGACAGCAAGATGAGCAATCACAATCCCGCCCCCATCTCAAACACCGTCACTGCCAAAAACTTAGAAGGTGCCTTTGCAGGTGAGTCAATGGCATTTATGAAGTACAGTTACTTTGCCAAATTAGCGCGTGCAATGGGTGATGAAGATACCGCCCAAGCCTTTGAAGAAACCGCGAAACAAGAAATTCAACACGCCTTTGGCCACTTGGATTTATTGTATCCCGCCAGCAGCTTAAATCCTGCCAGCATGTTAGAAATGGCGATTGCAGGTGAAACTTACGAGTACACCGAAATGTACCCCAGTTTTCTTGCCACCGCCATTGCCGAAGGTAAATCCGAAGCCATTAAAGAGTTTGATGAACAAATTGCCGAATCTAAAGAACACGCAGCAGCTTTTGTCAAAGTTTTAGAAAAAGCCGCTAAGCGTTTTGCTGCCTTAGCCAAGGTAGAAGAACGCCATGCCAATCATTATCGTGCGCGTTTAGAAGCGGTACAAGCACAGTGATTACTGGCCTTAGACAGTGCTTTGCAAAACGCGCAAATCGCGGTGCGATGCCTTAGTCCTGATTTGTTATAGCATGAGTGAAACGATGTTGTGTTAAACTTGACATCGTATAATGTGAAGGTTGCAAAGTGCGGCGTTTATGCGTAACGTAGGCGGCCTAAATTTAGCCCTATCCTTGAGGTTTTAATATGAAAAAGTGGCAATGTATCGTTTGTGGTTTTATTTATGACGAAGCAGTAGGTATGCCTTGGGATGGCGTGCCAGCAGGCACAGCATGGACTGACGTGCCAGCCGATTGGGTATGTCCAGATTGTGGTGTCGGCAAAGACGATTTTGAAATGGTAGAGCTGTAAGCCCTAGCTTCATGAGCTTAGCTGTTGAGTAGGGGCGCATAATTGCGCCCTTATTTTGTTAAGAGTTGGTTTTTTGTTGAAGTAGAAATAGTATTTTTGGGGATCATGATCATGGCCTTAGTTATAGTGGGTACGGGTTTAGCAGGTTATAACCTCGCTCGTGAATGGCGTAAACTCAATCCTACGGGCGAGCTAGTCATGATTAGTCGTGATGATGGCCGCAATTATTCTAAACCCATGTTATCAACAGCTTATACCAAAGGTAAAACGGCTGACCAATTAGCCATGCAAACTGCCGAACAAATGGCCGAGCAATTAAAAGCGGATATTCGTACTTTTGCCCATGTCAGTGCCATTGATGCTGCCGCCAAAACAATCACCGTCGATGGCGATGTCATTGCCTATGATCAATTAGTCTTAGCTTTAGGCGCAGACCCGTTTCAACCACCCTTAGCGGGTGATGGTTTAGCGCGTGTACTCACCGTCAACGATTTAATGGATTATGCCAAATTTCAACAAGCAGCGACTGGTAAGAAAAACGTCATTGTCATTGGTGGTGGTTTGATTGGCTGTGAATACGCCAATGATTTAAGCAATGGCGGCTATTCGGTGCAACTTGTTGAGCCAGTAGGTCGTGTATTGCCTGCATTATTGCCTGCTGTTGCTTCACATGCTGTCGGTAATGCTTTGCAAGGTTTAGGCGTAACTTTCTATTTTGGCGTCAGTGTGCAAGCGGTTCATTTGGATGGCGATGGTGTCCGCGCTGTACTGTCGGATGGTAAAGAAATTAGTGGTGATATTGTCTTATCCGCCATTGGTTTACGGCCACGAATTGCTATAGCCAAAGATGCAGGCTTAGTCGTGAATCGCGGTATTGTGGTAAATCGTTTATTAGCCACTAGCCAAGTCGATATTTATGCCTTAGGTGATTGTGCCGAAGTCGATGGTTTGGTTTTGCCGTATGTGTTGCCGTTAATGGCAGGCGCACGCGCCTTGGCTAAAACCTTATCTGGTCAAGAAACACCGATTAGTTATGCGGCGATGCCTGTACAAGTTAAAACGCCTATTTGCCCTGTGGTGGTTGCTCCTGCTTTGCCCCATATGCAAGGTGACTGGCATGTAGATGCTCAAGAGGGAAATAGTGTCAAAGTTTTATATAAAAATAGCGAAGGTCAATTACTGGGTTTTGCTTTAACAGGTTTTTTTGCAGGTGATGCTGCGTTAAAAGCCGAGTTGGGGAAGTTAGTGCCTGCTTGGTTGGTTTAAACTGACGCGTCAATTGTTGTTTAGAACTTACGCACTTTTTGCTATTTGGAGAGTTTATTTTGACCCATATTTCCGTTAGCCATTTATTTAACGCCCCCATTAACGAAGTCTTTGAAGCGGTTATCAATGCCGATAAATATCCTTATGTGTCGCGTTTAGTGCATATTGAACGGGTGCGTCCTGCTTCAGCGACCGAAAAAGATGGCGTAGGTACGATGCGCGAAGTTGAACTGGGGGTGATGTGGTTCAAAGAAGAGTTTACTGCTTTTGAGCGGCCTAAACGTGTGGACTATATAATTTTGGAAGCACGACCGTATTTTGAGCATCAAGCAGGTAGTTTTAGCTTCAAAAAACGCGGCACAATGACCGAGGTGACGTGGGCTTCAAGTTTTCGTGTGCCATCAGCATGGCAACCAAAGTTAGTGTCGAAAGTGTCGGGTTGGGTGGCAAAAGCGGCATTTAAGTCGGTGTTGATAGTGTTGGATAATAAATTACAAGCGAGTAGAAGCCTAAATAAACACTTGCGCTAGCAGGGCATTCGTTGATTAAGTGCATAACGGTGGCGATTAAAATCGCCCCGACAACCAATCAATTCCAATCCTGCTAATAAAACCTATATACTCTCGTTTCTTCGTGAAATGCCCATGTCGACATCGCATCCTCAAAAAACCTTTGCCTCTCTGTTTTCTCGCCCTTCATACATTTATGAGCCAATCATCATGTCCGCCTATCAAGTTAAAACAGACAGCATTGTTGTTGGTTTGCACGATTATGTCATTCGCTCATTAAAAGACCGTCAAGAGTACGATGATATTGATGGTTTGGCAGAGTTAGCAGGTATATCTTCGGCAACGTGGGCATTATTTGGCGTGGTTTGGCCGTCGTCGATGATGTTGGCTGATATGATGGATGAGCAAGCATTCACAGGGTTGCGAGTATTAGAAATGGGCTGTGGCTTAGGCTTGGCCAGTTTAGTTGCCGCTCGACGCGGTGCTAATATTACCGCCAGCGACTATCATCCTTTAGCGCAGTCTTTTTTAGAGAGTAATAGTCACGATAATGCCTTAGCCGATATTCCCTTTGTCTGTAGTGATTGGGCAAAACCCGATTTAGCATTGGGTAAGTTCGATTTGATGATTGGCAGTGATTTATTGTATGAGCCGAATCATCCCGAATTGTTGTCGCAGTTTATTGACCTTCATGCCAGCCTTAACGTCACTGTCATTATTATTGACCCCAATCGTCGCCAACAAGCGCAGTTTAGCCAGCGTATGCTTGCCTTAGGTTTTGATTGTGTAGTCGAAAAAATCGAGTCTAAAAGAGCCTTGGCACTGAATTATAAAGGCAAAAAGTTGACCTATACTCGCCATTCCTAAACACCAATGTCGAAGTTGCTTCGTATTCTCCGTTCACACTGAGCCTGTCGAAGTGTTATGTGTCAGTGGTTCGATACTTCGACAAGCTCAGCATCACCACGAACGGTAACTTTTGCACGTGTCCGTAGTTGTGTGCGTCTGTTTACCGCTTTTTCGGCTATAATCGCCGCCCTATTGGTTGGCGTATTCTTCTGCGCTAACCCCGTCTTTTCGTATTTGCCTGCACGGATTTCTTCATGTTGCGTTTGACCGAACTTAGATTGCCTTTAGACCATGCACCCGAGGCTATTCCTGCCGCTATTTTGCAACGTTTGGAAATTTCCGCCAGTCAATTACTCGGCTTTAATATTCATAAACGCAGTTATGACGCGCGTAAAGCTAGCGCGATTATCTTGACCTATATTGTTGATGTCGACGTGCAAAACGAAGCGCAATTATTGGCAAAGTTTGTCGGTCATGCCCATGTCAAACCGACTCCTGATATGGCTTATAAGTTTGTCGCGCAAGCGCCTGAGACGCTGACCGAACGACCTATTATTGTTGGTTTTGGCCCTTGTGGTATTTTGGCAGGCTTAGTGTTGGCGCAAATGGGTTTCAAGCCGATTATTTTAGAACGTGGCAAAGAAGTACGTGAGCGCACCAAAGACACATGGGGTTTGTGGCGTAAAAATGTGTTAAATCCAGAGTCTAATGTGCAGTTTGGTGAAGGCGGCGCAGGCACTTTTTCCGATGGTAAGTTATACAGTCAAATCAAAGACCCTAAACATTTAGGCCGAAAAGTGTTAGATGAGTTTGTCAAAGCAGGTGCGCCCGAAGAAATTCTGTTTATCAATAAACCCCACGTTGGCACATTTAAGCTGGTGACGATGGTGGAAAATATTCGTCGCACCATTGAGTCCTTGGGTGGCGAAATTCGCTTTCAGCAGCGTGTCGTTGACCTTGATATTGATAATGGTCAAGTGCGCGGTTTGACCTTAGCCAATGGCGAACAATTACACAGCAAACATATTATTATTGCGTTAGGCCACAGTGCGCGTGACAGTTTTGCCATGTTGCATGAGCGCGGTGTGTTTATGGAAGCCAAACCGTTTTCGGTGGGTTTTAGAATAGAACATCCCCAAGGCTTAATTGATCGATGCCGTTTTGGTCAGTCTGCGGGTCATCCCTTATTAGGAGCTGCTGATTATAAATTGGTGCATCACGCCAGTAATGGCCGTTCGGTTTATAGTTTTTGTATGTGTCCGGGTGGAACAGTGGTAGCGGCCACTTCTGAGCTTAATTGTGTGGCGACTAATGGCATGAGCCAATATTCGCGCAATGAACGGAATGCCAATGCAGGCATTGTCGTTGAAATTAGTCCTCAAGATTATCCCGATAGTAGCGCACTTGGCGGCATTGCTTTTCAACGCTTTTGGGAGTCACGGGCGTTTGACTTGGGTGGCGGTACTTATGCCGCACCTGCGCAATTAGTCGGTGATTTTTTGGCAAGAAGGCCGTCGGTGGCGGTGGGTTCGGTAGAGCCATCGTACAAACCTGCGGTTAATTGGTGCGATTTAAGCAGTTGTTTACCTGATTATGTCATTGACGCGGTGCGTGAGGCGTTGCCAGCGTTTGATAAAAAAATCAAAGGCTTTGCTATGAAAGACGCGGTATTAACGGGCGTAGAAACGCGCACATCATCGCCCTTACGTATTACCCGCAATGAGAGTTGCCAAAGTTTGAATGTTAAAGGTTTGTTTCCTGCGGGCGAGGGTGCAGGTTATGCAGGTGGGATTTTGTCGGCAGGGGTAGATGGTATTAAAGTGGCGGAAGCGGTGGCGTTGAGTATGGTTGAGCTGTAGCGAATGGTCGCTATAATACTAAAGATACATTAAAGAGAGTTACTAATGCCTGTTATTTCTATGTTTTATGGCATCATCATTCGTATGTACCTTCTTGATAACAAGCATCATAACTTGCCGCATATTCATGCTAAGTATGCCGAGTTCGAGGCTTCGATTAATATTCAGGACGGTGAGATTTTAGCGGGTGATTTGCCGAAGAAGCAGCTCCGTCTTGTTCAAGCGTGGATTGAGTTGCATAGGGATGAATTGGCGGCTGACTGGGAGTTGGCGACAAATGGCGAAAACCCTTACAAAATTAACCCACTGTGAGCAAGTCATGTACTGGGATACCACTGCTGTTAAACCGCTTCCTGACTATCAAATTTATGTCGAGCTACAAAATGGGCGTAAAGGCATTTTTGATATGAAGCCGTATTTAAATAAAGGTGTCTTTCAAGAGCTAAAAGATGTGCATTACTTTAATCAAGTTGGCATTTTGTGGGGAGCGGTCACTTGGCCGCATGAGCAAGATATAGCACCTGAAACATTACTTGCTGAAATGAAGGTGGTTCAGTCAGTATAGAGATGACTCCTAATTTGTCGGTCAGGTTTTAATTGGGTCATTTCACCATCAATTAGTGTTTAATCATAGAGTGAGGGATAAGTATTTATGAGTATCCGAAGCCCGCAAGGATTGCGCGGTAAATCTTAGCCAAAACAATAAAAAAAGCCACTGATATAAGTGGCTTTTTTTGGGCTTGCATTAAGGCTTAACGCGCCAACTCTTTGAAGTTGTCATCAGAAGGCTCTTTAGTATAAGCACCTTGGTCATGAACCATTTTGGTAGTGCCATTCATTAAAGTGGTAATGCGAGCATCAGAGGTTTTTGCTGATATTGCTTGGTTAGTTGTACCTGTAACTAACGGCACATTGTAAGCAAACGACCACAAGTAATGCCAAACTGCGGCGTTGTGTTTTTCGGTCAGTTGGATGGCGTTAAAGTACCAAGGCTTTAATTCGGTATAAGCTGTCATCTTCATTAAGTCGGTATTGGCGTCACCAATAAAACCAGAGCTACTCGCGGCCGAAGTGCGATAGGCTTCAAACATCACGCCTTTGGTTTTCAGTGTGCTGACATAACCACGAGCCACTTCGCCGACCC
>JBKJUH010000091.1:0-3477 GCA_046590075.1 Agitococcus sp. | reverse complement strand
ATCGGGCGCGGCTAAATCCATCAAGCGCGGATTGACTTGATAAGTCGAAAAGCGACGTTTACGAATACTTTGCTCGGCTTCTTGCCCCATACTTGTCCAAACATCCGTCGCAATTAAGTGTGCGCCAGCAACCGCATCTTCAGCGGTTTTCACCAGTGTTGCACAGTGTTTGAATTCGTCTAGTAGCGTTGGGTCTGGCTCAAAACCATAAGGGCAAGCGATGCGTAACTGAAAACCTAATTGATGTGCGGCATGAATGTAGGAATTACACATATTATTGCCGTCGCCAACCCATGCAAAGGTTTTACCTTGCAAGTCACCACGATGTTCAATAAAGGTTTGTAAGTCGGCTAAAATTTGGCAGGGATGATGATCGTCAGTTAAACCATTAATGACGGGCACACGCGAATAGGCGGCAAAACGCTCAATGGTGTCATGGGCAAAGGTACGAATCATCACGATATCAACCATGCGCGAAATCACACGTGCAGAGTCTTCAATCGGTTCGCCACGGCCTAATTGTGTGTCACGAGGAGATAGAAATATCGCCGAGCCACCAAACTGCGCCATACCTGCTTCAAATGACACGCGCGTACGTGTTGATGACTTCTCAAAAATCATACCCAAGACTTTGCCACAAAACGGCTCATAAATAATGCCATCTTCACGCAATTTTTTTAAAACAATCGCGCGCGCCAAAATTGCCAGCAATTCTGATGGCGTAAAATCTAATAATGTTAAAAAATGGCGTATAGCCATTGTTGAATCCTCAAAAAATAAAACCCTTAATGCACATCGTGAGCATTAAGGGCTAAAAAGTTACTTGCTTAAAAAACGTCTGACTAAACGAGAAACCCGATTAACAATGTCATCGGCTTCTGTTGCAGAAATATTTAATGCAGGCAATAAACGTACCACACTATCGGCGGTAACGTTAAGTAATAGTTTTTCTTCATCTCTAGCAAGCGCGACTAACTCGGTACAAGGTTGTGGCAAACGTAAACCAATCATCAAGCCACGACCATTAACTTCAACATCTAAGCCTTTGAGCGCCGTTTTGAAACCTTGCATCATGCGTTCGCCCATCACGGCGGCATTGTCAATTGCGCCCTCTTGCAATAACTCAACAACAGTTAACGCGGTACGACAGGCGAGGGGTGTGCCACCATAAGTCGAGCCATGATTACCCGCTTTAAACAAATCACGGGCTTTGCCTTGCACTAAACACGCACCAATGGGAAAACCATTTCCTAAACCTTTTGCGGTTGTCACGACATCAGGCTTAATGTGGGTATGTTGATAGGCAAAATATTTACCCGTGCGGCCATTGCCTGTTTGAATTTCATCCAGCATATATAACAAGTCATGTTGGTCACAAATGGCACGTAACTCTTCTAAATAGGCAAAGCCATTTTTGGGAATACGAATACCACCTTCACCTTGAATAGGCTCAACCAAAATAGCAACAATATTAGGGTTAGCAGCAATGGCAGATTGAATCGCATTAATATCATCAAAGGGTACACGCACAAAACCTTGTACTAAAGGTTCAAAGCCGCTTTGTACTTTTTTATTACCCGTAGCCGATAACGTCGCTAAAGTACGACCATGAAAGGCGTTTTCCATAACGATAATGGCAGGTTCAGCAATGTTTTTACGATGACCAAACAACCGCGCTAATTTAATTGCTGCTTCGTTGGCTTCGGCACCCGAATTACTAAAAAAGCAAAACTCCATACCTGAGGCATTGTGCAAGGCTTGGCCTAGGGCTTCTTGTAAAGGTATTTGATACAGGTTCGACGTGTGAACGAGAGTGGCCGCTTGCTCAGCAATGGCTTGAGCAATCACAGGATGAGCATGACCTAAACCACAGACTGCAATCCCTGTTAACGCATCTAAATACGCTTGACCATCGGCATCATAAAGCCAGCAACCACTGCCTTTGACAAAGGCAATGGGCTGACGGGCATAAGTGGGCATTAACGCGCTAGTCATGGCAGAATCTAATTCCTAATAAAATCAAAAACAACGGTAGGATATCTTAACGGGATTACGCATTGGCGGCAAATAGCGTTACAATTGACGAGTCATTTTTTTATCTAAAGGTCGTGTGTGATGGATGTTGAAACCTTAATTAAGCAACAAATTGCCGAAAACGCTGTTATTTTGTACATGAAAGGAACGCCTCAGTTTCCGCAGTGTGGTTTTTCTGCGCGTACCATTGAAGCATTAACGCAAATTGGTGAGCCTTTTGCGTATGTGAATATCCTTGAGAATCCCGAAATTCGCGCTACTTTACCTAAAATTGCCAATTGGCCAACGTTTCCGCAATTGTGGATTAAAGGCGAGTTAATTGGTGGTTGCGATATTGTGATGGAAATGACGCAGAAGGGCGAGCTTGCTCCTTTGGTTAAAGAAGCTACTCAGAAGTAGTCTATGAGCAGTCAGAGTTTTATTGACTCTGACTGTTTTTTGATTGTGTAGTGCAATAAGGCATATTGTCTAGTGACCATATATGCCAATGGTGGTTCCATTTAAATTCAGCCCGATAATATTGAGGTCACCTCTGTCTTTTGCAGTGGAGCTACCTACTTGTCTGTTATTTAATGATATATCAATACCATCGACAATATCGCCAAGCTGTTTTAGTGTAATAAAAACACCATCAAATCCATTAGTGCTGCCAGATCCATTATTGTTTAGATGTTCAAAATTAACGACAAGTTTTGCTGTTAGATTGTTGCTGGCATGATCTGAAATTTTCAAACTACTGATTTTCAAACTTCCGCCATTAATAGAGCCAGCAGCATCTCTTAGATCAATATTATTAATCATTATGCCATCTTTAATAGAGGCATCTGCTAAAACTTTAAAAGATGAAATCGCAGAATCTCTGTTGTTTTGTAACTGTTGCAAGCTATTATTTTCAATTAGGACACCAATTGTTGCTGCACCAATAATAATTTCGGATGGCCCCATGATTTGGATTGGGGTAGAGTCATCTATATTTGAACCAAGAATTCTAGCAGAGCCTGGAGTCGTACTACCATTTTTATTGATGCCAGGTGCCGCAGAGTCAGAGTTGGCTACATATATGCCGCCAAGCTTAATGGCTATTTTGGGTGCAGATACGTTAACCGTAAGTAGGGGTTTGTTAGCAGAATTAGCATCGTTTTTCGGTTTTTCTACATTGATGTGTACTAAAATGGGCGACGAATCGTCAGTGAGTATGACTGTAGACTCTTCTGGCGAGCCGTTACCCAATTGTATTGCACCAGAGTTCTTTTGACTTTGTATGCCGTCACCATCATGTATTAAACCTTTCCTGACACTACCTGCACCCAAAAATCCATTTTTATTTTCATCAAGCGAGAATAACAATGAGTCTGAAAGGCCGAGTTGAGCGAGTTGATCTTCATTTCTTGAGCCTAAAGTCATCTTAATATCTATGCCATCGAAGAGGTTTTTACTTGTAGG
>JBKJUH010000031.1:0-5938 GCA_046590075.1 Agitococcus sp. | reverse complement strand
TTAGACACCTTAAAAGTATTGCGTGAACACGATGTTATTAGCTCACCGCTAGAAAGTAAAGATATTGCCCTGCTCGAGCGTTTTGGTATTCTAAAAGATGAATGCTCGTTTGAAGATGGCCAAATCACCATTGGCGATAGTGTCATTGGCAACGACTTAGACGACGAAGAAACGCTGCAAAAAATCAAAGACCATTGTTTAGGTGAGAAACTGCAGGGCGGTATTATCATGCATGGTGGTTTCTTTTTAGGCCCTGCGGATTTTTATCAAGCCTTGCGTGACATGCCCGAAGCCCAACGCCAAAGCATAGGCATGAGTTCGGTAGCCTTTATCAATCAACTGTATGGTGACCGTTACGGTGATGAGCCGTTAAAACGCGCACAACGTATCAAAGCCCGTTTTATCAACACCTGCATGATGGTGACCTTATCGGGTGCAGCGGTGTCCGATGCCTTAGAAGATGGTCGTGTCGTCAGTGGTGTCGGTGGTCAATATAACTTTGTTGCTCAAGCCCATGAAATTGCTGATGCACGTTCGATTTTGATGTTGCGCAGTCATCGTGTGGTGGATGGTGAAGTCTGTTCGAGCATCGTCACCAGTTATGGCCACACCACTATCCCCCGTCATTTACGCGATATGGTTGTTACTGAATATGGCATTGCTGATTTACGTGGCAAAAGTGATAGCGACATTATCAAAGCCTTATTAAACATTAGCGACTCGCGCTGCCAAGAAGATTTACGCCATTGGGCGGTCGAAAATGGCAAGTTATCGGCAGATTATGTCATTCCTAAAACCTATCAACATAATACCCCTGAAGCCTTAGCCGAACGCTTACAACCGTTTATGAACCATATGCCCAGCTTTCCCTTTGGTACGGATTTTACTAAGGATGAGTTAGCGATTATGAAGGCTTTACAGTCGTTAAAATCCAGCACCGAAAACCCATTGGAGTTGGTCAAGGCAATTGTTAATAGCTTGACGCATGATAACGAAGTACCACAACGCTATTTAGAGCGTATGGGTTTTGATGATGTGCATGGCTTGAAAAACCGCTTAATGAAGCGCTTGTTTATGGGTAATTTTTAGGTTTTACAAGCGGGGATAGGTGGTCAATAGGGGCGAAAGACTTTTCGCCCCTACGGGCGATTAGATCGCTGACGATATAGCCGTTTTGTATGCTTGCAAAGGGTGTTTAGGTGTATTCGGATGACGTAATAGCAATAATCCCTCTTCAACCAGTGGAGCTAAATAACGATCTCTAACCTTATCAGGACTTCTATCTAACAATCTTCCCAAATCAGACGGTGTTAAAAACTCCTCTTGACACAACGCGACAATAATCAACTGCATCTGCTGAAGTGGTAAACGTCTTTTATCTCGTGCTGGCTGTGCAATGGTTAACAGTTTTTGCTCATTATGGGGGATGCTATTCTCGTTATGGCAGGAGCTTTCATCGTTATGGGGTATGCTCCCGTCGTTATGGGGTATGCTCCCGTCACCACTGGAGTAATAAGCCTCTGGTAAATGATAACTTCGGCCACGGCCTTCACCGCTAGGTATTAAAAACTCCTGCCTGACTATAGATTGTAAAAGTTTGGTAATGTCTGTTGCATGAAGATTCAATAGCCCCTGTAAATAACCATTATTGACTTCTCCATGTATGGCAGCCATTGCCAGCACATATTTTGCGTCTCTATCTAGGCTGACTAACTTCTCGCCAAAAAACTCATGCAGAGGCTGCATAATATCATCAGGCAAAATACTATTCATTGATAACGTTAAATGTACTCTGTCAGGACGCATCGTCTCTTCAAAAGATGGCGACTGCCAATGCTTATCACTCCAACTATTCCTAATTTTATCTATGCCTGAGCCTGCTTTATCACCAACACCAAGCATCTGAAACATCCGCTGTAGCGATAAATTGCGACACTCACTGACCGCTCCCTGCAAAAGCTGCTCTCTAGATACTAATAATGTGCCTGGATTCGAAAGCTCAAATCTATCTGGAAAGCTTTCTATGACAATGCCACCTTGTCCACTGTAATCTGCATGAATCAACGCATTAACCAATGCTTCTTGTAATGCTTCATGTACAGGTGTGGCCGCTTGGCGGAAGCCGTCAGCATCTAGCTGAAAAGGCACCTTTAATAAAGGATGTGTATGTAATTTGACAATAACACGTTGATAAAACTGGAAAATATTTGCTTCCCATTTACCATCGTAGGTCAGTCGATCTGTCCAACGAATGGCAGGATCATCGGAAATACGCTCACGGTAGTCAACATTAAACTTAGGTATTGCATCGGGATCAAGAATGGATTGCGCTTTACCAAACATAAGCAAGCCCGCCACCGTTAACCCCTCTATTCCTGAAGCACGATCTTTACGCCAGCCACCTAATTTGGACAGCAAAACCTTATCATCCTCAAGCAACCATGCATGGGTAGAGTCACGAGAACGGAACAAATTTCTAAATTGTGCTAAAGACTCAACATGAATGTCTTCGATGCCAAAATAAGGTAAAATTCTGCTGTCCGCTGGCTCTTCTGACTGATCGGCAAACATCCGCCTCACTTCAATATCAGAACAAAGATAATCTCCCTCATGATTACGGCGATATGTTCCTTTAAACGCATCTGTACTCACATAAATAGGTCGTTGACGACGGTTGGCGCGTGGCACAGTAATTTTAATCACTACCTTACTGTCATCGTCGGGTACGGGAATAAGCGTCACACTTTGGTTGGTTAATATATTTTTACTCACTTTACTGGGATTATTAACGGTATCCCAAAACTGCTTAAGTAAATCTTGCGGCTTTTCTAAACCATGTGCCTGTAGCGAGTCTACACGCTCGGTAATTCCCAAATAAATAGTACCGCCTTGTGTGTTGGCAAACGCACTATAAGTATCCCATAAACTTTTAGGAAGACCTCCTTTAGCTGCCTTGTATTCAACATCCACGCCTTCGTAAAAAAACTGCTCATCAAACAAATTTAATTGGGCTTTCATAACTTAATCCAAAGCAAGCACCATGCCTCAACCATCAATAGTTTAGTCATCCAACAAATCCCTTTGCTTGGCTAACTGAAATAAATTATTGCAACGATTGCCCGTCCGACAAAACGCCAAGACAGGTTTTGGCAATTCATTGACATAACGGGCAAAGGTTTCGACATCACTTTCATTAATTTGGCCACTAATCACAGGCTGAAACACGTACGTTAAACCCGCCGCTTTAGCTGCCTCTGCCATTTGCTCGGTCGTGGGTTGCTGTGCGCCTTCTTCATAATCGGGGCGATTGTTAATTACTGACTTAAAGCCTTTAGCCAGCACTTCAGTCATTTGCTCAGGATATAATTGCCCTGCAAAACCCACTTGTTGTGTCATTTTTTACTTCCTAAAATTGCGTTAAGTGTTTGCAAAAAATAGTAGCACGATACTAGCCATAAAACCTATTGCCGCCCAAATTGCCACGTAATATCAAACTTTGCCAAATACTTTTTTAAGCGGTCAGCATCATTAGAGCTCGCTTTTTGCTGGCGTGACTGGGCAAATAGCGTGCGCCCTGCCTCCGATAACGACTGACTATGTTGACAAATGGCTAACACGCCTTCTAATTGATACAAATCGAACTCATCCATCTCCGTTAATCGTTCGCCTAATGCTTGCTGGCACAAAACAAAACGACCTTGCTGCGGTACTTGCCATAATTTTTCTAACCGTGTTATTTCGCGGTCAACATCATCACAGGTAATGCGCCCGCCTTCTACTAAGGTGGCTAAACGCGTCACAGAGGCCGACAAATCGCGAAAGTTACCTTTCCATAAGGCGTGTGGCTTTAAGGCATAGTGCAAATAATCGGTGCGTGCTTCTTTGTTAAAACGTACTTCGCGGCCATGCTCACGGGCAAAACGACTCAGTTCAAATTCAATATTGGGTGCAATATCTTCACGGCGTTCACTTAAGGACGGCAAATGAAACGTCCACATATTTAAACGAGCAAATAAATCTTCACGAAACCGTCCTTGTTGCACATCTTTGGCTAAATCGCGGCACGTTCCTGCTATTAATTGAAAATCACTCGCCACTTCTTTATCTGAACCGACAGGATAAAAGCGTTTTTCTTCGATGGCTTTCAGCAACATGGCTTGTTCGTCTGCCCCTAATTCGCCAATTTCATCTAAAAATAACAAGCCACTATCAGCACTGCGTAATAAACCTGCACGCGCACTGACTGCACCCGTAAACGCACCTTTGGCATGGCCAAATAACGCTGACATAGCACTATCACCACGCAAAGTCGCACAATTTACCTCAACAAACTCACCCCGAAATTGATAGCGTTGTTTTTTTAATTCATACACACGACGCGCTAAAAACGACTTACCCACTCCCGTTGCACCTAACAACAGGATTGGACTGCGTGAACGTAACGACACTTGCTCAATTTCGGCAATCATCTGGTTAAATAAACTGTTTTTGGTGGCAATACCCGATTTAAGTTGGTTTTGTGTTTCTAAACGCTCCTTAGCAAAGCGGCTGGCAAGCTGGTTATAGCGCGATAAATCTAAATCAATGATATCCAGTGTGCCGACGATGCCTTGTTGTTGTTGGCGTGGTGGCGAGCTTTGTAATAGTTTGGCAGGAAAATAGTGTGTTTCTGTCAATAAAAACAAGCAAATTTGGGCGACGTGTGTGCCTGTGGTGATGTGGACTAAATAATGATTTGCTTCAACCTGAAAAGCATAGTTGCGGGTAAATTCATATAACGCACCATAGACTTCTTGAAAGTCCCAAGGATTGGTCAATGGCATTAAATACGGCTCAACGACCGTTTCGGGTGAAATAACCGCAATGTCATTCATCACTTGCACTAACAAGTCTTTGTAGGCTTCGTTATAAAACAACACCAATTTATCAATCATAAAATCGTCGTGTTGGCATAAAGAGACATTAGGCCGCCATTTCTCCCAACGTCCTCGCCCTCTTGCCGCATCCAGTTGTGAACCTAAAAAGCTAAAAACAATCGTTGGCATAATGGACTCTTTTTCTTAAGTTTGTTGGTGCTGGGTTAAAACCCAGCCTACGGTCTTATTATTTTATATAAATTTGTATAAATAAAGATAAATTTTTAAGAAAAATGGGTAGAGGCAAAGCACTGATACTTTCTAAATTTAATTTTTATTAATTAAATATCAATAGCTTATGATTTTATTTCTAGGAAAAATACAACACTGGCACACGCTCTGCAATAACTTAGATAACCACGAAGGTGCAAATAATAGCTTATCGCTTTTTGCCGCCGCTTTATCAATCAGGAAAAACCAAAGATGAAAACTGGAAACTACGACGTACTTCAAGAAGGCAACAGCGCACCCGTCAAAATGTGGACTCAAGGTGTTGCGGTTGAACCTGCAGCCAAACAACAATTATTAAACGCGGCCAATATGCCGTTTATTTTTAAATGGATGGCCGCCATGCCCGATGTCCATTTAGGTAAAGGCGCAACCATTGGTAGTGTCATTCCCACCAAAGGTGCAATTATTCCTGCGGCAGTCGGTGTGGATATTGGTTGTGGCATGATTGCCGTTAAAACCTCGTTAATGGCTAAGGATTTACCCGACAATCTAGCCCCTTTACGTGCTGCGATTGAACGTGCCGTGCCGCATGGCCGAACTGTGGGTAAACGTGATGTCGGTTCTTGGGATACACCGCCACCCGAAGCCGATGCGGCATGGAGTTTATTAGTTGAGGACTTTAAAACCATTAGCGATAAATATCCACGCCTGAAAAAAACCAACAACCATAAACACTTAGGGACATTGGGAACAGGCAACCATTTTATTGAAGTGTGTTTAGACGAAGCGCAACACGTTTGGTTAATGCTGCATAGTGGCTCTAGGGGCGTGGGCAATGCCATTGGCGAACA
>JBKJUH010000325.1:0-4562 GCA_046590075.1 Agitococcus sp. | reverse complement strand
TGCCCTGCTCGAGCGTTTCGGCATTTTAAAAGATGATTGCTCGTTTGAAGATGGCCAAATCATCTTTTAAAATGCCGAAACGCTCGAGCAGGGCAATATCTTTGCTCTCTAATGGCGAGCTAATGACATCATGTTCACGCAAGACTTTTAAGGTGTCTAAGCTGATGTTTTCGCTCAGTAAACCTTTATTAATCAGTTGTTGCAGTGCGGTGTGGCCATAAACAGGCCGACGAATAATGTTGGCTTGCATCAGTTGCCAAAAGCCATTAACAAACATTTCGCTACAGCCATATAAGCCTTGCGCAAAAGGCGATATGTCGATGTTGGCCGCTAAAGGCAAGTTGTGATTTAAGCGACGAATCATACTGCTATAAGTGGCGTTGTCGCGGTCACGCATAATTAAAGAATGAGCAATGGCATCACCCAGCGAGCCAATACCAATTTGTAAAGTGCCACCATCCAACACCAAGGAACTGGTATATAAACCAATAGCGTAATCGGTTAAACCAACTTTCATATTGGGGGTGGAAAACAGCGTATGTGTGCCTACGGGGTCGGTAATAATGATGTCGAATTGGTCGGCAGACACTTCGGCATCGTTCGGCATAAACGGCAGTTCATGATTGATGACACCGACAGCAAAGATTTTTTCGCCTTGGTCACGGCGCTGTTGTAATAGTGCTAAAACATCCACCGTTAAATCAGAGTTACACGACAAACTATAGCGTTTTTCACCTGTAGCTTCTTCGCGCACGGCAATGGCTTGGCAGAGAATGTTAATGTTTTTGGCGGCCATGTCGCGGCCAATGTGAGTATAATTACTATTGATATAGTGTTGTTGGGCGTTGGGATTATTTAACCAGTCGCCTGACTTGAGAAAGAATTCACTGATGCTGATATTGTTAGGTACTTTGCCTGCTTTTAGGTCAGTAACATAGTCAAGGTCGGGGTAATTACCAAACACGCGCGCGACAAATGGCTCCAGAAAACGGGCTTCTATGTCACTATTGGCTTGGGGTTTATTCAGTGATAGTGCCGTGTAAATGTGTAAACTACGTTGCGGTGATTTGGTGATACGTTGATACACGGCATTGATAAAGGCATTGGGTTTACCAATGCCGAGGGGCGAGCCTAAACGAATATCGCCGTCTATGGCTTGCAGAATATCGGTGACGGCTTGTTCGATAGAGTGATAAAACTGGGCTGACATAAATACGCTCCTAGATGATTTTATTGGATTATGTGGGCTTTTTTGGATAACAATAAAAACCCTTATTGATTTTGTGCCATTATCTTTTCAGCATACGCCAAACACTTGTTTAGGCAAAGGTTATTTCGATGAGTCAACGTATTGCCAGTATGACGATAGAAGCAGTGTTGAGCTGTCGTCTGGGCTGTGCGGCGTGTTGTATTGCGCCTTCAATTTCATCGCCCATTCCTGAGATGCCTAATGGCAAAGCCGCAGGTGAACGCTGTGTGCAATTAGATGATGCAGGTTTATGCCGTATTTTTGGCTTGCCCGAACGTCCTAAAGTCTGTAGCAGTTTACAAGCAAGCTCAAGTATGTGTGGTACAAGTACGAGCGCAGCAATGGCCTATTTAACCGAATTAGAGCGGCTAACCGCATAATTCTTCATAAAGAGAAAATGATGTGCCAGCTCTTAGGCATGAATGCCAATGTTCTGACCGATATTTGTTTTTCGTTTAAAGGTTTTGCCTGTCGTGGCGGACGCACTGACCATCATAGTGATGGCTGGGGCATTGCATTTTTTGAAGAAGAAGGCTGTCGCTTATTTTTAGATTATTTGCCTTCGGCAACCTCGCCCGTTGCTAATTTGTTGCAGTGTTATCCCATCAAGTCTAAAAATGTCATTTCTCATATTCGTAAAGCCACGCAAGGGGTAGTTAGCTTAGCCAATACCCATCCCTTTCAACGCGAGATTTGGGGGCAATATTGGATTTTTGCTCACAATGGCGATTTAACGGGCTTGCCTGTGATTATCGGCGATTATTATCGGCCTGTCGGTTGTACTGATAGCGAACATGCTTTTTGTTTGATGTTAGAACATCTGCGTCAGCGTTTTAATGATGCGCCAAGCTTAACGGAGTTATCCACCGTCTTAGCGGAGTTTGTACCGACTTTAGCGCGTCTTGGTGTCTTTAATTTTATGCTGTCGAATGGCGATTGGTTGTTTGCCCATTGTTCCACCGAACTCCATTATATTATTCGCCAAGCCCCGTTTGCGGTGGTGCATTTAGTGGATGAAGAAGTGTCAATGGATTTTAATGAAGTCACAACCCCGAATGACCGTGTTGCCGTTATTGCCACTGTGCCACTCACCACGAATGAGACATGGCAAGCAATGACGACGGGGGAAATGGTCTATTTTAGTGAAGGGCAATTAACTAAGGTGATGTAGTGTGACGCTGCACAATCAAGCTGGTCACCATATCACCCTCGACATTCACCATCGTTCTGACGGTATCTAAAATACGGTCTATCGGTAATAAAATCGCAATCGCTTCCGCAGGTAAACCGACCGACTGCAATACCATCACCATCGTTACCATACCTGCACTGGGAATGCCCGGTGCGCCAATAGAAGCCAACATGACCGTGACACAAATAATCAGCTCTTGGCCAAGACTTAAATCTAAGCCCACTAAATTTGCCACAAACAGGGCAGCGGCGGCTTCGTATAAAGCAGTGCCATCCATGTTGAGTTGCGCGCCTAAAGGCACAACAAAACCCGTGACTTGCGGGCTTACTTTTAAGTCTTTTTCTAAACAGTTCATGGTCACAGGAATAGTTGCAGCACTAGAACTAGTGGCAAATGCCGTCAGTAAGGCAGGCCGCGCACCACGCCAAAAAGTCAGCGGTGAAACACGGGCAAATAGCCAGAGAATTAACGGTAAGACCACGATGCCATGAAACAGCGTTGTACCTGTCACCACCGCAATAAACTGCGCCAATGTGCCTAATAATGCGGAGTTTTCCGATGCAACTAATTTAAGTAACAACGCCATAATGCCATATGGTGCAAGCTGCATAATCCAGCCAACAAGCTGCATACACAGGGCAAAACCTTCGTTAAACAGTTTGTGCAATTGGGGATATGCTTCACCTTTAATGGCTAAAGCTACACCCACAAATAACGCAAAAACCACGACGGCTAAAATATTGCCTTGTGCTAACGCCGCAAAGGGATTGGTAAAAATCCCCTGTACTAATTTTTGTAAAAACTCGGCGGTACTCAGTTGTGAGGCTTCAAAACCCTGCATATTGCTCTGAAACAAGGCCAACGATAAGCCTTTTCCCGTCTCAAATAGATGGGCTGCGCCTAAACCTAAGGCAATCGCCAGTGTTGTCGTGGTGGCGAAACATAACAGGGTAATTTGCCAAACCCTGTGCATTTGTTGATGGGCGCGTAGATTGGCAACACCGACGGCAATAGATGTAAAAATGAGCGGAATCAGCACCATTTTTAGTAGGCCAATAAATAACGAACCCACTAAACCCGCACCGTATAAAACGCCCTCAGCAAGTGAACTGTCGGCTGCATAGTGGCGCAATAACCAACCGAACATCACGCCTAAAAAAGCACCGATAAAAATTCGCGTATTTAATGACATAACAAACTCAATAATCAGAGGCTTCGACTCCGCTCAGCCAGCGTAAAATGCTCCCTGAGCTTACTGCCCACCCGCAATCTCATACGCTTCTAAAGCTTGCAAATATGCCACTTCAACATCGGCCAACTCATCATCAATTTTCACTTTTTCGGTTAACAGTTTTTTCAATTTATCTTTGTTGCTGTCTAGATAAATCGTGCTGTCTTCTAACTTAGTTGCTAAAGCCAATTGTTGCTCATTTAAGCGTTGAAACTTGGCTTCCAGCTTTTCCGCTTGCTGTTTTAAGGGGCGAAGAATATGCAAATTATCGCCTGAGGGTTTGGTTTCTTGGCGTTCTTGACGTTTTTCTTCACGGGTGGCGGTGCTTTCCACTTTCACCGCTTGTTTAGCGCGCCATTCTTTTAACCACGACGCGTAATCCACCAACGAACCGCCAAAAATATCCATTTGGCCGTCTGCTACTAGCAAAAACTCATCACAGCAACTACCGAGTAATTGACGATCATGGGAAACAACAATTAACGCACCGTTAAACGCTTGTAAGGCCATGCTCAGGGCATGACGCATTTCTAAGTCTAAATGGTTAGTCGGTTCGTCTAAAACCAAGACATTAGGGCGTTGCCAAACAATTAACGCCAAGGCTAAACGGGCTTTTTCGCCACCCGAAAAGTTTTCGACAGGCGTTGTTACGCGGTCACCATTAAAACCAAAACTGCCTAAAAATTTACGCAATTCAACTTCAGAAGTCCGCGAGGCAATACGCGTTAACGCCAATAACGGTGTTGCCGACATATCTAAATGGTCAACTTGATGCTGGGCAAAATAACCTAAGACTAAATGTTCACTGGCAACCCGTTCGCCTGCCAATAACGCTAATTCACCGACTAAAGTTTTAATCAGCGTCGATTTACCTGCACCATTGGGGCCTA
>JBKJUH010000096.1:0-7930 GCA_046590075.1 Agitococcus sp. | reverse complement strand
ATGGTGCGTATTTGACCCGCAATTTCTGCCAAGGTAGCCAATGCTGCCGCAGTATCCATTTCGGACTTCTGGTTTTGCAAGGCTGCTAAGGCAGCAGAACGGGCTTCAATCGCCGCCGCTTCATCAATGTTTTCTGCACGTATGGCGGAGTCCGCCAAAATGGTAAATACTCGCGGTTGAACTTCGAGTATGCCACCCGACACATAAAACACTTCTTCTTCGCCATTTTCTTTAATGACGCGTACTGGGCCAGGCTTTAACTGCGTTAATAACGGTGCGTGACCTGCAAGAACACCTAAGTCCCCTGCACGACCATGCGCAATTATCATTTGCACACTACCTGAGTAAATAGCTTCTTTGACGCTAACGATGTCGCAGTGTACGAAATTTGCCATTTATGTCGCCTCCACTCTATAGAGTTTCAACTCAGAAGTTACGCATCCTATGCGAATGCGTAAGCCCTAATAGAACTAAAGTTTTTTGGCTTTTTCAACGGCTTCTTCAATACCGCCAACCATGTAGAACGCTTGTTCTGGCATATGATCGTATTCACCTGCCAAAATGCCTTTGAAGCCACGAATGGTTTCTTTTAAAGACACATATTTACCAGGCGAACCTGTAAATACTTCAGCAACGTGGAACGGCTGCGACAAGAAACGTTGAATTTTACGTGAACGATAAACTAAGAGTTTATCTTCTTCAGACAATTCATCCATACCTAAGATGGCGATAATGTCTTTCAACTCTTTATAACGCTGCAATACGGTTTGGACACCACGGGCAACATTATAGTGATCTTCACCAACGACTAAGGGGTCTAATTGACGGCTTGTTGAATCCAATGGATCAACCGCTGGATAGATACCCAAGGAAGCAATATCACGGCTCAACACGACAGTTGCGTCCAAGTGAGCGAAGGTGGTTGCTGGTGATGGATCGGTCAAGTCATCGGCAGGTACATAAACCGCTTGCACGGAAGTGATCGAACCAGACTTAGTTGACGTAATACGCTCTTGGAGAACGCCCATTTCTTCGGCCAATGTCGGTTGATAACCTACAGCGGAAGGCATACGGCCTAACAATGCGGATACTTCTGTACCGGCCAAGGTATAACGGTAAATGTTGTCAACAAACAACAATACGTCTTTACCTTTGCCGTTTTCGTCTTTGTCATCACGGAAGAATTCAGCCATCGTCAAACCCGTCAAAGCAACACGTAAACGGTTTCCAGGTGGCTCGTTCATTTGGCCGTAAACCATGGCGACTTTATCCACAACGCCAGAGTCTTTCATTTCGTGGTAGAAGTCGTTACCTTCACGCGTACGTTCACCAACACCTGCAAACACCGATAAACCTGCGTGCGCCTTAGCGATGTTGTTGATGAGTTCCATCATGTTAACGGTTTTACCGACACCCGCACCACCGAACAAACCAACTTTACCACCCTTTGCGAATGGGCAAAGCAAGTCAATAACTTTGATACCTGTTTCTAACAATTCTGTAGAACCAGATTGCTCGGCATAGCTAGGGGCTTTACGGTGAATAGACCAAGTCTCTTTTTCACCAATTGGGCCCGCTTCATCAATAGGACGACCTAAAACATCCATAATACGGCCTAGAGTGGCCTTACCTACGGGTACAGAGATGGGCGCATTGGTGTTGCTCACTGGCAAACCACGCTTCAAACCTTCTGTTGAACCCATAGCGATAGTACGAACGATACCGTCACCTAATTGTTGCTGCACTTCTAAAGTCGTGGCCGTACCATCAACTTTTAACGCGTCATAAACCTTTGGAACGCTGTCGCGCGGAAATTCAACATCAATAACCGCGCCGATAATTTGAACGATTTGACCGCTACTCATCGGGGCTTCCTCTTAAACTAGCTCTTAAACTGGCAAATACCGTTCTTAGGACTTACGCCAATCACTTATAGCGTTAAACACTCAAGCGATTGTGTCTTACCTAAGTCCTCATTTAAACCGCGGCGGCTCCGCCAACGATTTCAGAAATTTCACGCGTAATCGCGGCCTGACGCAGTTTGTTATACACCAACTGCAAGCTACGAATAAGCTCACCTGCGTTATCCGTTGCAGCTTTCATTGCCACCATACGGGCAGCCTGTTCACAGGCTATATTTTCGACGACACCTTGATAGACTTGCGATTCAACAAATCGCACCATCAACGCATCGAGCAAGGGAGCAGCATCAGGCTCATACAAATAGTCCCATGTATGTTGGCGTTTCAGCAGATGTTCATCACTGCTGACGCTTAAGGGCACTAATTGATTGACCACTGGCTTCTGTGTCATGGTATTAACGAATTGGTTGTTGACCAAATAAATTCGGTCAATTTCGCCTTTTTCAAAGGCTTCCAACATCACTTTTACCGCGCCAATCAGTTGCTCTAAAGACGGCGAATCACCCAATTGGGTTTTTACTGCCGTCACTTTACCGCCTACTGATTTAAAGAAAGTAGTGGCTTTTTGGCCAATTAGGCAAAACTCTGCCTCTACTCCTTGTTCACGCCATGACTTAACCGACTGTACAGTCCGCTTAAACAAGTTAATGTTTAAGCCACCACACAAACCACGGTCAGAAGACACGATGATATAACCCACACGTTTCACTGGGCGTTCCACCATATAGGTGTGTTTGTACTCAGGATTCGCTTGTACTAAATGGGCAATCACCCGACGCATTTTGTCAGCATAAGGGCGACCCGCCGACATACGCTCTTGCGCTCTACGCATTTTAGACGCAGCCACCATTTGCATAGCTTTGGTAATTTTCTGCGTACTTTTAATGCTTACTACTTTGCTACGAATCTCTTTTAAGCTGGCCATAGTCTCACCATTATTTGATTATGCCGACCCCCAACAAGAATCGGCATCACCTAGGATTTACCAAGACTGAGTAGCTTTGAAGGTTGTTATGCCTTTACGTAGCTCAGCTTCAATGTCTTTATCGTAGTTAGCCGTGGCATTGATGTTATCCATCAACGTTTTGTACTGACTATTCATGTAGCTATGTAATGCAGTTTCAAAAGCACCAATTTTGGCAACAGGCACGTCAGCCAAGAAACCTTCGTTTGCAGCAAAAATAGAGAGTGACATATCAGCAATGCCTAACGGCGCATATTGCTTTTGTTTCATCAATTCGGTCACACGTTGACCGTGTTCCAATTGCTTACGTGTGGCTTCGTCCAAGTCAGAAGCAAACTGAGCAAACGCCGCCAATTCACGATATTGCGCCAACGAGGTACGAATACCGCCCGCCAATTTCTTGATGATTTTGGTTTGTGCAGCACCACCAACACGAGATACCGAGATACCCGCGTTAACCGCAGGGCGAATACCCGAGTTAAACAAACTGGTTTCTAAGAAAATCTGACCGTCGGTAATCGAAATGACGTTGGTTGGTACGAATGCAGACACGTCACCCGCTTGCGTTTCAATGATGGGCAACGCGGTTAACGAACCTGTTTTGCCTGTCACTGCGCCATTGGTGAACTTTTCAACATACTCTTCGCTGACGCGAGAAGCACGCTCAAGTAAACGGGAATGGAGATAGAATACGTCACCTGGATAGGCTTCACGGCCTGGCGGACGGCGTAACAACAGGGAGATTTGACGATAAGCAACCGCTTGTTTCGACAAATCATCATAAATAATCAGCGCGTCTTCACCTCGATCACGGAAGTATTCGCCCATCGTACAACCTGAGTACGGTGCTAAGAATAACATCGCTGCTGGTTCAGAAGCCGAAGCGGCAACTACTGTGGTGTAAGCCATTGCGCCGTATTCTTCGAGCTTACGCACGACGTTAGCAATGGTCGATTGTTTTTGACCAATAGCGACGTAAACGCATTTAATGCCTGAATTTTTTTGCGCGATAATGGCATCAATTGCCATGGCCGTTTTACCCGTTTGACGGTCACCAATGATTAATTCACGTTGACCACGGCCAATAGGAATCATCGCATCAACGGCTTTGTAACCTGTTTGTACAGGCTGATCAACCGACTTACGCCAAATAACGCCTGGGGCAACTTTTTCAACCGCATCGGTCATTTTGGCATTGATGGGGCCTTTGCCATCAATCGGTGTACCTAAGGCATCCACCACACGGCCTAATAATTCAGGACCGACGGGAACTTCTAAAATACGACCTGTGCAACGTACTTTCTGACCTTCTTGCAGGTTTAAGTAGTCACCCAAAACAACCGCACCAACCGAATCTTGCTCTAAGTTTAGAGCCATACCGAAGATGCCGCCATCGAACTCAATCATTTCGCCATACATTACATCGGCTAAGCCATTAATGCGGACGATACCATCAGATACTTTTACCACTGTGCCTTCGTTGCGGGCTTCAGCAGTGGTGTTGAGATCGCTAATACGCTGTTTAATGAGCGAGCTGATCTCGGAGGGATTCAGTTGCTGCATGATGCGCTGTTCCTCAAAAATTATGAATTCAGGGTGGCACTTAATTTTGACAATTTTCCGCGTACGGAAGCATCAATAACCAAGTCACCCGTACGAATAATGACACCGCCAATCAGGGCTGCATCCACTTCCGTACGGATATTAATACGACTACCAAGTTTGCTGGCTAATTGTAACGCCAACGCTTCTTGCTGAGCTTCAGTCATGGCATAAGCACTCGTGACTAAAACATCCGCCGTATTTTCGGCTTGCGCCTTTAACGCTTCATATGACTCAGCAATGACGGGCAATGCCATCAAACGTCTATTCGCAGCAACAAGACTAAGAAAGTTACGAATATTGGCAGATAACTCTTCACCAAAAGCCGTAAACAACGCTTTTTCTTGTTCAGCCACAGTCATGCTCGGACGTGACAGGTAACGGGCAAAATCAGCATCTTGAACCAAAAGAGCTGCTTTAGCTAATTGAGTTGACCAATTTGCCAACTCTAATTTGCCTTCAGCATGCGCATATTCAAACGCTGCTTTTGCGTACGGACGTGCCACAGTGATTAATTCAGCCATGGAAACTGTCTCTAAAGAATTAAAGCTCGGTTGCTAACTGATTCAACATGGCAGCGTGGGCATTTGCATCCACTTGCGCACGTAAAATTTTCTCGGCACCAGCAATTGCCAATACTGCCACTTGCGAGCGTAAAGCATCACGAGCACGATTCATCTCTTGTTCGATATCATCTTGTGCTTGCGCTTTGATACGTTCATTTTCAGCTAGGGCTTGTGCTTTAGCTTCTTCAACCAATTGGTTGCCACGACGACTGGCCTGTTCAAGCAATTGTGCGGCTTGATCTTTAGCAACTTTCATCATGTCCGCAGCTTGCACTTGAGCAGCAGCCAAGGCACGTTGCGCCTCATCACCTGCACTTAAGCCTTCTGCGATTTTCTTTTGCCGATCAGCAAGTGCTGCTGTTAATGGCGGCCACACGTATTGCATGCAAAACCATACAAATATCGCGAAAGAGATGGCCTGACCCAGCAAGGTTGCATTAATGTTCATGCGAATACCTCATTCAGCTGTTGCGAAAATAGTCTTACCGCTTACGAGAATAGGATGATAAACAGCATCACCACTCACGCTTGTGTAAAACTTATGGGGCAACCACTGGCTGAACAACAGCAACAGGTGCAGCATTTTCTTTAGCTTGATCAATAAACGGGTTACTGAAAATGATGAACATGCCCAAACCTACAGCAATCATCGGTACCGCATCGACCAAACCCATAATCACGAAAAACTTAGTTTGTAACTGTGGTGCTAATTCTGGTTGGCGGGCAATGCCTTCCAAGAAACGACCACCTAAAATACCAATACCAATAGCAGCACCTAACGCACCAAAGGACAGGAGCATTGCGCCAGCAATGGCGGTCAGACCGATCATATTTTCCATTTCAGACTACCTCAAGGTTGGGTTAAAACAAAACCATTTAAAATTAACAATCAAACTCAACTAACACGGACATCAATCACCTTTACTTAGGACTTACGCGGTTATCGTTTATTTGCTCACATTCTAGCCGCTTTAGGCGGCTTTAATGTTCACAAAACGCGCTAATCGCGGCGCGATGCGTAAGTCTCGCATTAATGCTTTTCACTCGCCATCGACAAGTAAACAATGGTCAGCATCATAAAGATAAAGGCTTGTAGGGTAATAATCAGGATATGGAAGATAGCCCAAGGCACTGATAACAACCACTGTAAACCGAATGGCAACAAGGCGATTAAAATAAAAATTAATTCACCCGCATACATATTACCAAACAGTCGCAAAGCCAATGAAATCGGACGTGCAATAAATACCACTAACTCTAAAACAAGGTTAATCGGCATTAAAATAAGTTTAACGATAGGGTTGGTTGAACTAAATGGCTGCAACGACAACTCTGCTGCAAAACCACCCACACCCTTTTCTTTGATACTAAAAATAATGATTAAGGCAAACACGGACAACGACATACCCATAGTGACGTTGGGGTCGGTTGTCGGTACAACTTTGAAGAATACTTCGTGAGGATTAGCGCCCAAGAAATGAACACCGAACCACTGAGCAGCAACTGGCAAGAAGTCCACAGGAATTAAATCCATGGCATTCATTAAGAAAATCCACACAAAAATGGTCAACGCTAAAGGCGCAATTAATTTAGGCGCATTATGGAAGGAGTCACGAATACTGTCAGCGACAAACTCAATGACGATCTCGATAGCCGCTTGAAATTTACTCGGCACACCAACAGTGGCTCGAACAGCAATCATTCTAAAAATAAAACAAAAGATCAAACCTAAACCAATCGACCAGCCCATTGAGTCAAGATTGATGGCCTGAAAACCCATTGCTTTGGCTTCTTGCGCATTTTCAGCAATTTTCCAACCTTCACGCGGCAAATTACCGTAGGTTAAATTGGTTAAGTGATGCTTGATGTACTCAGAGGAGGTTAGTGCTGCATGTTGTTCAGACATAAGTCAAACCTAATAAAAACTTGAAGAATACATTGAAATTGCACAATACCAAGATTGCAGCGCATTCAACAACCCAAAAACACAAGCCACTAGACAGCTTCAAAAGGACTTACGCCATCAAAACTATCCATCAGAAATCTTTATTTTGTCCAAAACGGTGCAACCCAAACCACCGCCTGAACGAGCACAAACCCAACAAACAAGGCCGCCATAGAAATGGGCATCGGCAAGTGCTGAACGAGGGCAAAACCCACAATTACCAACACAAACTTACCAATAATGCCGCGATAAAAGCCGCCAAGAATCCGTCCTGAAGACATTGCACCACTGAAACGAAAGGCTTCCCATGCAAAATAAGCACTGGCGATTAGCGCAATAACTGCACCAAACATGGCGGAATAAGCGACTTTTTGCCCCCACATCAAGGCTATTAAAGGCACAATAACTGCAACCATCAATTGCCCTTTAAGCAATTGCACGGCTGGTTTGGCGTTTACTAGCGGCTGGGGCTGACTCACATTGACTCCGCGCAGACATCATGGCGACAGATTGTTGATCTACCAGTCCAAGCGTGGCGTATTGTATAGACGACGACCTTTATAAGCAATCTTTTGTTGACTTGTCGTGCGCCCGTGTATTCGACATTTCTAGGCTTAATCAGAACCCCTGTGTGCACCAAGACTGTAAGCTGTAGGTCGTTTGTTATTGAGGGGTTTACCATTGCCTTAAAGCCGTTGCCCGTGTCGGTTTGATCATTGAACTTCGCGAGATTATAGGTGCGATACTTACTTTTAGGTCGATAATTAATTTTCACGCCACGCAATTGACGCGAATGTGCAAGGATTATGGTTAATTTGTTGTTATCTTGAACGTTCTTAGGACTTACGCGGTTATCGCTTATTTGTTCACATTTCAGCCGCTTTAGGCGGCTTTATGTTCACAAAACGCGCTAATCGCGGTGCGATGCGTA
>JBKJUH010000138.1:0-4755 GCA_046590075.1 Agitococcus sp. | reverse complement strand
ACTCTAGCGCAGGTTCGAGCGAGCCTTTTGTTGCCATTAAATTTTCGCAAGAAGCGAAAGAGTTGGTCAATGGCAATACCGCGCATTTAGGCCGTTTGATGATTAGTATGGGCTTGCAAATGGTGGCTAAAATGCACAAGGAAGCCATGGAAGCGGCGATGAAAGAAGCCGAAGCAGCAGAAAAAGCGGCAGAGCAAGAAGATATGCCGCCACCAAATAGTCGCTTGCATTAACAGTTGGGCTGTAAGGTCGGTCAAAACCTAGCCGACAGCCAAATTTCTACAGCCAATCCACCTTCTTCCCGATTATAAATCTCAATTTTTGCTTCATGTAACTCGGCAATTCGTTGCACAATCGACAACCCCAAACCCGTGCCTTGGGTATCAGCACTTTGTTCATGGCGATAAAAACGTTGCCTTAAACGCGGAATATCCTGTTCAGGTACACCACAGCCTGTATCGTAAACGGCCAACAAAATGCCATTTTCCTGTTGTTTGACGATGACGTCAATATTGCCACCTTCAGTCGTATAACGCAGGGCATTATCAATTAAATTACGCAATAATACGCCTAGCAATACTTTATTGCCTAAACTATGAATCGCGGTTTTCTTATCGTAGCTTAACGACAATTGTTGATGATGGGCTAACGCTAAGGGTACTTGTAGGGCGATTATTTCCTGTGCCAGTTGCACTAAATCAATGGTTGCTCGTTCTAATAAATGTTTGTCGGGTTCTAAACGGGCGAGGGTAAGTAGTTGTTCCACCACACGCGTACTACGATCCACTCCCAGTAAGGCTTTAGTAATGGCTTGCTGCATCAGTGCGGGATCCGTGTATTGTTGCGCCACCTGCAATTGCAGTTTTAGCACGGCCATTGGCGTGCGTAGTTCGTGGGCGGCATCGGCTAAAAAGCGGCGTTCGCGTTCTAAGCCTTCATCTAAACGGCCTAATAAATGATTTAATGCATGTAATACGGGTTTTAATTCGGCGGGTGGCGTGTCGATGAGTTTGACGGGTTGTAAATAATCTAAGTCGCGTTCTTGCATGGCATTCGACAATTTAAGCAACGGTGAAAGTCCTGTTTTAATGACTTTTTTAATTAAAACCATCACTAAGATAACGGCAAAAATAGCACCTAATAACATACTCAATAAGATGTTATTACGCATTTCTTCGCGAATATCAGAGCGTTCCGCGACCATTAACCAGTAGTGATTTTGAGGGATTTGTTGGGTATAAATATACCATGTGTGATTATCCGTTTTTTGCTGAGAAAATCCTTTGGTCAATGACGATAGGGCGTTTGGTGGTGCACTGGGGGTACTGAGTAATAATTGGCCATATTTGTCCCAAACTTGAATGGCGACTTTGCGTTCGTAGGCGTGACCATCGGCGTTGTAAGTTTCTCCACTTTCTAATTGTGTTTCTTTAACCTGTGAGAGGGTTTCGTTAATGTAGGCTAGATTAAGTTTTTGCGCTTTTTGGTTGAGAAAGCCACTTATAAAACGTGCATTTTCAATCAGTCGTGCGTCGTGTAGTTCGCCAATTTCTTCGGTGGTTGATAAATAACTAATAATAAAAGAGACAAACGTGGCTAATAATAACGTCGAAAATAGGCCAGTTAGCAAGTAATGACGAATGGACTTCATGGACGTAATTTCTCAATAATATAGCCCACGCCGCGTATCGTTTTAATCAATTCAGGATAGAATTTTTTGCGTAAATGATGAATGTGAACTTCAAGGGCATTACTTTCAATATCTTCCTCCCAGCCATATAAACTTTGTTCGAGTTGTTGGCGTGACAATACCTTGCCTGTATTTTCCAGTAATTCATGGAGCAGGGTAAATTCGCGTCGATGCAATATCATCGGCTTGCCCTTATAGCTAACGCTTTGGCTTTGTGGGTCTAAACTCAGTTCACCATAACAAATTTCTGTGCTCGCGCGACCACTGGAACGACGTATTAACGCACGTAAACGAGAGTTGAGCTCGGCTAAGTCAAAGGGTTTGAGTAAGTAATCGTCCGCACCTGCATCTAGGCCATTTACCTTGTCAGTAACGGAATCGCGTGCGGTTAAAATTAAAATTGGTGTACTTATGCCTTTACGTCTGACGGCGGTTAACACACTCATGCCATCCATTTTGGGTAAACCTAAGTCTAGGATAATTAAGTCAAAATGTTGGTCGGAAATGGCGTGCAAAGCCATCACACCATCACATAGCCAGTCGACGGTGTAATGTTGGAGTTGTAGTGCGCTTTGTAAAGTATCGCCTAACATGACATCATCTTCGACTAATAAAATACGCATTTCTTTCCTGTTAAGTTAACGAAAACACCCATGTGGAGTAGCCAACGAGTTTGATTCAGCTCAGTTTTTCCTTCGCCAATGCCTGTGCAACATCATGACCAATGACAGCATAACCAGCCGCGGACGGGTGATATCCATCCTCTGCCAAAAAATGTGCTTTCATCGATGTTTGATAATCAATCACCGCACAATTGCTTAATGGACTAAGGGTTTGTCGCAGTATTTTATCTAAAGCTCTGGCTCTAAAACCGACAACAGAGCGCAAGGGCGTAGGCAAGGCAGTAAACTGGTGCATGGGCGGTAAGGTTAAAAAACGAATGGGTGCGTTTGTTTGTTGACGTATTTTGCTCACTAAAAGCCGAAGATGTTGTTGCCAATGTTTTAGCGAGCTTAAGCGGGTGGTGTCATTCGCACCAATACTGACCAAAATAATATCGGCTTCATGCAAATGTTGCGGTAATAAGTTTAAACAAACATCGGCTAACCGTGCGCCCTTTTTGCCATATGCAAACCATTGCACAGGACTAGATAGTTGCTGTTCTAACGCGTAGGCGACTTGTGCTGCTAAGCCTTGTTGTTGATGACTGACACCCACTCCAGAAACGGTGGATTCGCCAATGACCACCAGTTTTAACGCGGTTTTGTCGGGTTGTGCAGATGAAAAGCCCATTTGTTCGCCAGCCGCTTCGGGTAAACGGATAGTTGTGCGTTTAGTCTTGAGTCCTTGCGCGACAATTACAGGAAATAAACCCGTAAACATTAACCAAAATCGAGAGTTACTCATAGCGTACTCAAATAACAAATGAGGTGAAATTGACTGCCTTTTGCTATGCAGCGAGGGCGTTATCACTCCACCACCAAACCAATAACCTGCGGTTGCCAATAGGCCACCGTCCAAAAAGCGACAACAGCGAGTAATAGTAATATTCCAACTATATTCAACGGGGCTTTAATAGCCTGTGCATCTTCACCTTTTTTGTGGCCATCTAACATGCCACGAATCAGGTTTTCTTGATGAGCAACGCTAGAAATAACAACCCCCAAAATATGCAAACCGACTAAAGCCAGCATCATCTTGGCGATGATTCCATGTTCTTCTGCCATCCAGTCGCCACCCATGTCTTGTAGGTAGGCATAACCTGTCACCGAAACCGCAATACTCAACAATAACAAAGCGTAAATAGCCAATGCCCCTAAGGGATTATGACCCACATAATGTGGTGCTTGTGCTTTGCCAACTAACGAGAGCACATATTGCCAAGACTTATTCAATGATGGCAAAAACCTGCGAAACTGTGCATAGTGTGTACCCCAAATACCCCAAACTAAGCGAAAGACAATCAGGCCTGCCAGCGTGTAGCCCAAGGTGAGATGATAAAGCTGCAAGCGTTCGGACTCGGCCGTTAAATATGCGCCCGTAAAACTCACCACCAATAACCCATGAAAAACGCGTGTGGGTAAATCCCAAACCAAAATTCTGTTATTCATGGCGTACTCGTTGCATAAGCTCGTTTAATAAGCCCGACGCATATTCATATTTTGATGACAGCCGCCACAATTGGCTGGCGATTGCACGCGTTGCCATGCTTTGGTGGCTACTTCACCGTGTTGATGTATAAACCATTGGCTTTGTGTGATGCGGGGTAGTTTGTCACCCGTTGCGGTAGTGCGGTTTTTGCTGGCACTGTTGGCGGTTAAGTAGGCGTTGATTTTTTTAAGTGTCGCCTCGTCTATTGTCGCATCTACACCAAAGTGTTTGTCTAAATGGCGGGTGATTTTTTTCCATTCATTAGCCGACAATAAACGGCTGGGAAAGGGCGCGTGACAGCTTCCACATTCAGCAGGGTAAAGGCTTGTATTGGTGTTATCAGCCGCCCAAACGGTGCTTATATTCAGTAATAAGGCGGTGGCGAAAACAGAGAGTAATTTTTTCATGCAGTTGACTCTATTTAATGGACAGTAAATAGGTAATGACATCGCCTTTTTCTTGCGCCGTACATTCACGACTCAAGACATCTTTACAGTTACGCTTAAACCATTTTTCGCTTTTGGTGGCATCGGTAAAACGCATTGGATTAGCGATAATAGCCATCGGTTGAATAATTCGCCCTGTCACTTTATGCTTACCCTGTTGTTTAGGGTTGATGGTGTGGCAACTCGAACAGCTCCAGTCATTCCCGTGTTTATTATTAAAAAATTGTTGACCCCGCATGGCATTAAAACTGACAGATGCCGTATTGTCGATTTTGGCTTGTTGTTGATAGGTTTGTAATAGGCTGGCAGGTGTTTCGGCAATGCTATAAGCACTCCACAGACAAACGCCACTGAGGAGTAGTTTGACGGCAGATTTAGCTAAGTTCATCAGTTCTCTCTTGTGGGCATATATTTGTGCTTAAACCGTCAATTCACCCTCTCTAACTCTCTCCCTTAATAGGGAGAGAG
>JBKJUH010000130.1:0-3084 GCA_046590075.1 Agitococcus sp. | reverse complement strand
CATCTAAGTAGGGCGCATTACTACTTGATGAGTCAGGGAAGAAAAAGCCATGATTAAACCCTCTTTCTTTTAGCCACACCCTTAAATCCTCTCGCTCTATAGTAGTTTTTGTGGGATCTATAATGCCTATGGGCTGCCAAGCTGGGGCTGAGTCGTGACGTATATAGTGAGGTTTTGCACCTGTTATGATAATGGCGGGTAATTTCCCTCTTTCAATGGCACGGGTAATGGCATTAACGCAAACGCTGAAAATACGATTTTTGACACTGTCTCTTAAATAAAAATTAGTTCCACCATCATAATCATCCCAAAAAATATCATTAGGGCTTGCATCTGCTATTAAGGCTGCCGCCTCATGTATAGTTAAATCATCCATAAGTTTATAAAAGTCAAAATCACTCCAAAAATAAGATGTTGTCATCACGCGCCCCTTAAAACGCTACCCCCTAAAAATAAATAACCACACCAAAACGGTAAGGGCAGCCGTTCTTTCGCTCCGTCGAGCTAGGTGTGGTTAATGCGGTTATTCTATTTCAATGCAGCCAACATCAAGACTAGCTAAAAGTTTCTGAATATCGGCTTCTTCCAACTCTGGAAAGTCTTCCATTATTTCTTGAGTGGTTTGGCCTTCCGCCAACCAGCCCAAAACATCGGCCACAGTAATGCGTAAGCCACGAACACACGGCTGACCAAAACGCTTGTTAGTGTCGATAGTGATACGTTCATTCATCTTAAAAACCCTCTCATTAAGCAACTTACTGATTTTGCGCTTTGACTAACTCAAGCAGGTATTCAGTGGCTAAATCTGCACCATTTGACATTCCAAAGGTTTAATACACCGTATCGTGGTCGCCTATATCAATCGGCACTATCTCGTTATTTGCCAATAAAAAATAAATCACAATCCGATAACTCAAGTTAATAGACACGCTATGACACTCTACTAAACTGCCTTCTAACTTGTGCAAACGTAATGAGGGATGTAATGGATTAGCGGCTAATAGTTTTATTGTTTTTTGATATTTATCTGTTAGGTCAGAATGTTTTTTAAGAAAGCGTTTAACTTTTTTTTCGTAACTGTCTGTTAATCGAACGTGATAACTCATGGTGCTGTCACTCGCGCCATGTGGTCGGCTAAATCACTTTCTAAAGATTCAGGGTTAATAGTATTAAAACGCCCTGCTGCTAAATCAGCTTTAACTTCGTGTAATGCCGCCTCAAGCTCACAATCGCGTAAATGGTCGTAATGCTCAATCGTCATTACCACATAGCGTGGCTTGCCACGTACCGTAATAATTGCCTCGTCTTGATTAGCAAGGCTATTTTCAAGAATAGGAATCCCTTTCGTTTTTAAGTCATTGGCAGTAATAGCAAACATGATAAAGCCCTTTCAATAGTGCGATTGATAGGGCTATTCTAGGCTTATAAATAACTCATAACAAGCTGTGGTGATTTACAGTGAATAATTAAGGCATAGCAGATAAAGCATATATTGCTTGTCTTGGCTGATAACGCGGCAAGTCCTCAATCAGAATGTCTGCCGATATACCAAGCCCTTTATGCAGCTTACGCACCATCGCCATAGATAATGGCCGCTTACGACTTAACACTTCCGACACCTTTGATGCTGAACCTAAGTAAGGTTCTAAATCCTTACGAGTTAATGCCATTTGCTCCATACGAAACAAAATTGCCTCTATAGGGTCAATAGTGACAGATGGAACGGTGGCGCGTTCGTAGGCTTTAATCACGACTAAAAGCAAATCTAATTCGTCTGCTTGCTCTGTCCCTTCGTGGGGGTCGAGGTCTAACAGTTCGTTGAGTCTTTGCATGGCGGTATCGTAATCGGTACGATGTTTAATCACTTTTACTTGCATGATTTAGACCCTGTTTTATTTGTTTGAGTAATTGAGTGATTGTATTTTTTGCTGCTCAAGCATGACTTTACGCGCTGCTTGGTAGGCGTGCTCTAAAACAAATGCGCTAACGCTCATTCCTGATAAGGCTGCTGCTTGTTCTATTGTTCTTTTTACTTCGCTTGTAGTGCGTAAGCTAATACGCTCAGTGGCTAAATTAGGCATTGCTTACCTCAAAATGTACCTTTTCACGGTGTGCTGTTTCGGGTCGCCTGTATTTGTTGGGCTTGTTCCACAATCTGTAAGGACTCTTGCCAACACTGTTGAGCAAAATCTATAAAATCTTGCATAGATACTACAGGGAATATAACCGTCTTATGTCTGGTGGCTGTTCCCATTGTTTCATTAAAACGATTCAATAATTTTAGGTAAGTTTGTCGTTGTTCTTTAGCAATGATAACTGGCGGCAAACCTGCTTTAAGTAGTGGCAAATTAGCCAATAATCGCGCCATACGGCCATTACCATCGGCAAATGGATGAATCCACACAAAGGCAATATGTAAAGCGGTATAAGCCTGTAAAGCGGTTACTTTTTTTAATGGCTGGCCTAGATAATCATTTAATTGCTTGAGCCATTCAGCCATTAAAATAGGCACATCTTGAGGACTAGCAAAGTTAATAAAAATAGCTTTATCGTGGCTATCACGGCCATAAGTTCCGTTAGGCTCATTTTTCCATTCACCGACAGGCTCAAAAATATCTATCACAACTTGAGTTTGTACGGCTTTATGTAGGGCAAATAAATCGTCTGTGGTAATGAGTTTATCTTGTGCCAATAATTCAAAAATAATATCAATCGCCTTTGCATGACCCACCACTTCGTGATGCTCACGCAATGACTTGCCACCAATAGTTAAACCCTCATTAAGAATAAAAGACGTTTCGCCTAATGTGAGAGTATTACCTTCTAGGGCAGTGCTGGTATGTGTCCAAATATCGCGTAATTGATTTAAAACAGTGCGTTTTAAGTCTTTATCCAGTCCGTCTAAAAACTGCATACCATCACCCTTGTTTTAATAAATGGACAATCTCGGCACTGGCCATTTTACCCATTGCCTTTAAAAAGTAATCGGTTATTTGCTGCATGGGGGCGCGTAGCTGTTCAATTTCAAAGATAACATAACCCTCAGTTACATCAGCACCAGCACCACCAAAACTATGCGTACAA
>JBKJUH010000030.1:0-6684 GCA_046590075.1 Agitococcus sp. | reverse complement strand
TGGGCGAGAAAAATGATGATTCGACGCGACGGTTTATCAATTTGATTGATGAGTTTTACGACCGACAAGTTAAGCTCATTGTCACAGCGGCCGCGCCTATCGACAGCATGTATAGCGGTGGCCGCTTAAACTTTGAAATTCAACGGACGAAAAGTCGGCTGCAAGAAATGCAATCTCGTGAGTATTTAGAATTGCCACATTTACCATAGAGTTTATTAATGTTTAATTTGTTGTCCCTTCGACTCCGCTCAGGGAGCGTATTCGCGTTGGCTGAGCGGAGTCGAAGCCTATTTGGGTGAGGTATCTGTCATGTCCTACGAACAGCAACAAATCAAAGCCATTCAGTCATGGCAAGGGCAGTCGCCAAAACTGTCCTCTAAGTTAATGGGAGTCGCTTTAACGCCTGCGGCTAAATTAGTTGATTTAGTGATTCCCGAATCCGTCCTACATGCAGCCTTAGATGCCTCATGTAAAGTCGGCGAAAAACTCGCCAATCCTGATGCGGTGTTGAAACAAGCGGGTATTAGTCATATTGGTGAGTTATTTTATGCCGACATGGCGTTATGCGACAGTTTGGCTGATAGCACTCACGACCGCGCTATTGCTATGGCGGCCGCAGAAGGAGGGGTGACAGGGGCAGCAGGTTTAGTGGGGATAGCAGTTGATGTGCCTACGTTAATGACGTTGGCCTTGCGCACAATTTATCAAACGGCACTCTGCTATGGCTTTGAATTAAAAGGCGAAGAAGGTCGTCATGTCGTTTTGCGTGTGTTTAGCGTTGCCAGTGCCAATTCCTTAAAAGAAAAAGAGTCCGCCTTAGTGAGCTTGGTGGCGATTAAACACATGTTGCAACAACAAACATGGTCGCAAATTCAACAAGCGGCATTTGCCACCATGGGCAAAGAAGCCTTAGTGGTTGCTTTGAAAGATTTGGCAGGACAGCTCGGCATTCACTTAACCAAGCGTAAAGCATTAAATATTGTGCCCTTTGTAGGGGCAGCGGTAGGAGCAGCGGTGAACGCCAGTTTTATAAAAGATGTCGGTTGGGCAGCGCGTCGAACCTTCCAAGAAATGTGGTTATTACAACATGGGGGTGACATTGGCCATCAATACCGTTTAACATACACCCCCTCAAAAGACTGAAAAGCAGATTTTTAGCGGGAAAAATCGAAAAAATTCGTTTTTTCTAAAAATGGCACATTCTTTTTGTTGTCAAATGACTGTCTCTTGAGTAAGATTCGCGTTCTATTTTGGCAGGGTGGTAATTAACCCTGTGTTCTTGAATTTAAGAAAAGGCGTTGTAGCATGAAAACGTTCAGTGCCAAGCCGGAAACGGTTAAGCGCGACTGGTATGTGGTTGACGCATCCGGCAAGACGCTCGGTCGTTTGGCTTCGGAAATCGCCAGCCGCCTGCGCGGTAAGCATAAGCCAGAGTACACCCCTCACGTTGATACGGGTGATTACATTATTGTCGTTAATGCCAGTAGCATTCATGTTACAGGTAACAAAGGCGAACAAAAAATGTACTGGCGTCACACAGGTTTTACTGGTGGCATTAAAGGCGTTAGCTTTAACAAGTTAATCGCTCAAAAACCAGAACAAGTAATTGAGAAAGCTGTTAAAGGCATGTTACCTAAAGGCCCTTTAGGTTATGCCATGTTTAGCAAGCTTAAAGTGTATGGTGGTGCAGTGCATCCTCATACTGCTCAGCAACCTTTAGCTTTAAACATCTAACGGGTAAATTATGACAGCAACAACTAACTACGGCACTGGCCGTCGTAAAACTGCTACCGCCCGTGTGTTTTTAAAAGCAGGTTCGGGTGCAATTACAGTTAACAATCGTTCATTAGATGTATATTTCGCTCGCGAAACATCGCGTATGATCGTGCGTCAACCATTAGAGTTAATTGAATGTGTGAACAAGTTTGACTTTTACATCACCGTTGCTGGTGGTGGTATGAGTGGTCAAGCTGGCGCGATTCGTCATGGTATTACGCGTGCATTGGTTCAGTACGATGAGACCTTGAAGTCAGCTTTGCGTCATGCAGGTTTTGTCACGCGTGACTCTCGTGAAGTTGAACGTAAGAAAATCGGTCTACGCAAAGCGCGTAAGCGTCCGCAATACTCCAAGCGTTAATCGGTTGTCCGATTGCAGCTTCAACAATCCCCAGCTTGTCTGGGGATTGTTGTTTCTAAAGTCATCAATTTACCGTTAAACTGGCGATAAGCTATTATAGGACTTACGCGGTTATCGCTTATTTGCTCACTAAACAATTGTTGCCAACAATTTTTAGTTCACAAAACGCGCTAATCGCGGTGTGATGCCTAAGTCCTGTATTAAATCCCTTGCATCTCTGTGGCTTTTTTCTTGTAACAAATCGTTAATTTCTTTAGACTTGTAGGGCTTTTAGGTGGGGCTTTGTAGCCGATTGCTACAGGACTTCTTTGTGCGTGTTTGGGGAGTACGTGAATGAGTACTAACGGCGTAGATCATAGCCGCAGACGGCTATTAGTCGGCGTGACGGCAGCAGTAGGTGCTGTCGGTATTGTTGGCGCAGCAGTTCCGTTTGTTAAATCGTGGAATCCGAGTGCTAAAGCCAGAGCGGCTGGCGCACCAGTGACAGCTGACTTAAGTGGGCTTGAGCCAGGTCAACAAATGATTGTTGAGTGGCGCGGTAAGCCTGTGTGGATTGTGCGTCGCACACCAGAGGCATTGGCCGACTTGAAAAAAGTGGCAGGTGATCTTCGCGACCCTAATTCGGAAGAGTCGACGCAACCAGATGCCTCTAAAAATGAATATCGCTCAATCAAGCCTGATTATTTGATTTTGGTCGGTATTTGTACTCATTTGGGTTGTTCGCCAACATATCGTCCAGAAGTTGCACCCGCTGATTTGGGTCAAAGCTTCCGCGGGGGGTTCTTTTGCCCTTGTCATGGCTCTACTTACGATATGGCAGGGCGTGTTTTTAAGGGTGTTCCTGCGCCGTTAAATTTAGAAGTGCCACCCTATAAATATGTGACGGATGCTGTGGTCATTATTGGGGAGTCTGCTTAATGAAACTTTTAAGTAACTTGATGTCATGGGTTGACGCACGGTTTCCAGCAACGGAAACCTACGAATACCACATGTCAAAATACTACGCACCAAAGAACTTTAACTTCTGGTACTTCTTTGGTGTCTTGTCGATGGTGGTGTTGGTTAATCAATTAGTCACAGGCTTTTGGTTGACAATGTTATATACGCCTACGGGTGACGGTGCATTCGACTCTATCGAATACATTATGCGTGATGTCGATTATGGTTGGCTGTTGCGCTATATGCACTCGACGGGTGCGTCGGCGTTTTTTGTCGTGGTCTATTTGCACATGTTTCGTGGTTTGCTCTATGGTTCTTATCAAAAGCCGCGTGAATTAGTGTGGTTAATTGGTATGGGTATTTACCTGTGCTTAATGGCAGAAGGCTTTTTTGGTTATTTGTTACCGTGGGGCAATATGTCCTACTGGGGCGCACAGGTTATTTTGAACCTTGTTGGCGCAGTGCCTGTCGTTGGTGATGCCTTGGTGACGTGGGTTCGTGGTGACTTCTTGATTTCTGGCGCAACCTTAAACCGTTTCTTTGCCATTCATGTTGCAGTTATCCCCTTGATTTTAGTGGGTTTAGTGTTTATTCACTTAGTCGCTTTGCATCATGTCGGTTCTAACAATCCTGACGGCGTGGATATCAAAAAAGTAAAAGGTGCAGATGGTATTCCTTTAGACGGTATTCCTTTGCATCCTTATTACACGGTGCATGATTTGGTTGGCATTGTTGTTTTCCTTTTTATATTTTCTATTATTTTGTTCTTCTTTCCTGATGGTGGCGGTTACCTCCTAGAGAGGCCTAACTTTGAACCTGCAAACCCATTAAAAACACCTGCTCATATTGCACCTGTATGGTATTACACGCCGTTCTATGCCATTTTGCGTGCTGTACCTTCTAAAATTGGCGGTATTGTTGCCATGGGCGGTGCAATTGCCATTCTTTTTGTCTTGCCGTGGTTAGATAAGAGTCCAGTGAAGTCCATTCGTTATAAAGGCTGGATGAGTAAAGTATGGTTGGGCATTTTTGTGGTTAGCTTTGTGGGTTTGGGTTATTTAGGTGCTGTGCCTGCTGATCCCATTAAAACCGTGTTGTCACAAATTTTCACGGTATTGTATTTCTTGTTCTTCTTGTTGATGCCCATTTATACGTCGATTGAAACGTGTAAAAATCCACCAAAACGGGTTACTGGAGGCTCTCACTAATGAAAAAGTTCTTTTTATTATTTGCCTTACTCCTTAGTCCCGTCATGGCAATGGCGAGCGTGGGAGGCTGTGGTGCAGTGCATTGTGAGCCAGCTCCTGTTGATTTGCACAATAAAGAATCGTTGCAGAACGGTGCGAAAGTGTTTATCAGCTATTGCTTGGGCTGTCACTCCGCCAAGTATTTACGCTATGAGCGCATGGCGACTGATTTAGAAATTGACCCAAAATTGGTTTCTGAATACATGATGTTTACCACCGAAAAAATTGGCGACCAAATGGACACGAAAGTGGACAAAAAAGCGCAAGCGAAATGGTTCGGTAATGCGCCGCCTGACTTAACATTAGAGACGCGTCTGCGGAGTCCAGATTGGGTTTACACCTATTTGTTGAATTTTTATCCTGATGACAAACGTCCTTGGGGTGTCAACAACCGTGTCTACAAAGATGTGGCCATGCCTCATGTCTTAGCAAGTATGGAACAAGAGTTAGGCCCTGAAGGTTATGAGGAAGCAGTAGGTGATTTAGTCAACTTTATGACCTATATGTCTGAGCCTAGCCGTACTGAGCGTGAAAGCTTGGGCTGGTGGGTGTTGGCTTTCTTAGCGATTCTCTTTGTGCCTGTGTATTTGCTGAATAAAGAGTATTGGAAAGATGTAAAATAACGCCACGTATTAACGGTAGCGTGAGCAAAAGGGCGACGTCATAGTTGCCCTTTTGTTTTTGGAATTGCAGGACTTACGCATCGCACCGCGATTAGCGCGTTTTGTGAACATAAAGCCGCCTAAAGCGGCTGAAATGTGAACAAATAAGCGATAACCGCGTAAGTCCTAAATTGATAAAAGCGGAGAAAAAAATGGCAGTGGTCAGTAAGCGTGCAGGCATGATCTTTTATTCTGATGCTAATGATCATTATAGTCATCGTGTGCGTATTGTGTTAGCCGAAAAAGAAGCGGCAGTTGAAATGGTGTCGGTGAATCCCCATAACAAACCTGAAGATTTGGCGGATCTGAACCCTTACAATACTTTACCGACCTTAGTGGATAGAGAATTAAGTCTCTTTGAAACCAAAGTAATGATGGAGTATTTGGATGAACGCTTTCCGCATCCGCCATTGTTGCCTGCTTACCCTGTTGCCCGAGCCTTAACGCGTCAATACGCTTATCGTGTTGAGCGTGATTGGAGCGTGTTGGTTGATACTATTTTGCATGATAAAAATGCCGATAAAGTTGCAGCTGCGCGTAAATCTCTACGTGAAAGTTTAATTAGTATCGCGCCGATTTTTGCTGATAAGCCCTTTTTTATGAGTGATGAGTTTTCAATTGTCGATGCAATGCTTGCACCTATTTTATGGCGTTTACCCATCATGGGCATAGAGTTACCCGAAAAACCGTGTAAACCATTGTTTAATTATATGAGTCGATTATTTGCGCGTACGGCATTTTTACAGAGTTTAAGTGATGCTGAAAAAAATATGCGTTAGTGTGGGTTGAGCCTTTCGTCGTATGAAACTCGCCAACACGCTAAAATTCGTTACAATAGTCGGTTAAATTCAGGACTTAGGCATTTCAACGAAATAAGCGCGTAAGTCCTAAATAGTCAATATTAAGCAGAGGAGAGTAGCACTATGACGCCAAGTCGTCCTTATTTAGTCCGTGCCATTTATGAATGGTTGGTGGACAATGATGCCACCCCTTACTTCTTGATTGACGCGACTCATCCTATGGTGCGTGTGCCACCTCAACACGTCAAAGATGGCAAAATTGTCTTAAACGCTGCCCCTCATGCCGTTAAAGACTTTTATATTCAAAATGAAGGTGTATCTTTCTCGGCGCGTTTTGGTGGTGTACCGATGATGATTTCTGCGCCCATGGTGGCCGTGTTGGCCATTTATGCCCGTGAAAATGGTCAGGGTATGTTTTTTGATAGTAATGAGGAGTTTGCTGACGCAGTTGCTCCTCAAGAGACTGTTTCAGCACCTGTTTTGTCGGTAGCGCCAATATTGGCTTCTGCGCCTGTGAGTGGTGATGACATTGCAGGCGAGCAAGGTGATGAACCCAAAGCGAAGCCTACAAAGCGTCCGAGTTTGAGTGTGGTGAAGTAGATGGATGTAGGTTGGACTTTAGTCCAACAGGTCTTTAATTTAACTTGTCGGACTAAAGTCCGACCTACCGTTTAGTTGTCTAAATAATCTACCAACTTAACGATTTTACTAATGTCAGGCACGGTCTTAATCAAGTCAATGGCTTGATTGGTTTGTTCTTTGGTGAGTTTCCCCATCAAATAGACAACCCCACTTTCTACTAACACTTTTGTTTGGCTGCTCGGAAAGTCTTTAGCGAAAATCAATTTTGTACTAATTTGAGTGCTAATAATGCTATCTTTCGTGCGTGTCAAATACGA
>JBKJUH010000419.1:0-16382 GCA_046590075.1 Agitococcus sp. | reverse complement strand
GTTGGTCAACGATGTTTTGGTCATAAGCGTCGTATTGATACATAAGCTTGGCACTTGCTGGAAATAGAGGGTGAAAAACGGGTTAAAACCGAGTTTTGGCCTGTTCTTACTGAATGTGCTGAAGGATAGCAAGAGTTGCTATATAACAAAAATGCTTTTTATCTATATGGTCATTAGGTTTTAGTGATAAGGGCTAAGTATGCTCATCTAAAAAGAGAAAAGTTGATAGATAGTCATTCCTATAATAAATACGTGTGCAGTATTAGCTATCGCGTTAATTCGTTAGAATGTGCACTTATCTCCATCAAGGGATTTATTTGTAATGAAAATAACAACGAAAACTATCAGCCCAAAAAATAAAAAACGTTTATTCGGAGTAGGGACGTTATTGGCGGTTTATAGTGCTTTAGGCTTTATACTGGCACCGTCATTAGCCATTAAATTCGCTCAACACTATGTTGCTGATGAATTGCATTTAGAGTTGGCAATAGCAAAAGTAGAAATTAATCCCTTAAATTTGGCGATTAAAATAGACGGTTTGCAAATTAAACAACCCGCAGGTGAGGTTTTAGTTTCTGCGCAGCAACTCTATATCAATGCCAGTTTGTTAGGGTCGTTATGGCAACAGCGAATTTGGCTTGATGAGTTGGATATCCAACAACCGTATGTCAATGTCCATCTTGATAAATCAGGCAAACTCAATCTGTTGCAACTGATTCCGCCAAAAAAAGAAGAAAAGCCTTCAAATATTGCATGGCAACTAGCAACTTTAGGTATTCATGATGCCAATATCCATCTAGTAGATGAAAGTCGAAAGCAGCCGTTTGCCAGTCAAATACATGGCTTTAATCTAAGTTTATATAATATGAGTTCGTTGGTGGATGGAGAGGGGCAATATCAATTTGTTGCACAAACCGCACAGCACGAAAAATTTACGTGGAAGGGTTCGCTGGGTTTACAGCCGTTGCGTTCGCAAGGGCATTTTAGTATCGAAAAACTGCAACTAACAACCCCTGCGAGTTATGTTGCCGATATATTGCCCGTTAATATCAAGCAAGGTGAGTTAACGGTTGTCGCTGATTATCTGTTTTATCTTAAAAATGAACAACCGCAATTAACCTTATCACAGGGTCATATTATTGTTAACGATATGGTCGCGCAAACAAAAACGGCAACGCCGCTCGATTATCGCTTAAAACAACTAGAGCTTAGTCAACTAAAGTTACAATGGCCACAAGCACAAGCCAGTTTTGCCAGCCTACTCTTGCAACAAGCGGATATAAAAGATAGCCAAACACAACGCACGATGTTGGCCATGCAAGATGTTGTGCTGAGTCAAGGCGCATGGCATCAACAAGCAGATACGCTGAGTTTGGCGGATTTGAGCGCACATGGCCTACATTTGGCAGGTCAAAGCCAGCCATTATTGCAGTTGCCAGCAGTGAATATCAGTCAATTTAGTCGAGTAAAAAATCAGCTTAATACAGGGCGTATTGTGGTGACGGGTGGCGAAACGGTGTTGCACTTATTGCCGAATGGCCAAAATAATTGGCAGCAAGCGTTAGCGCAATTATTGCCACGGCTCATGCTGTCCTCAATATCGCCAGTGACTGTGGTTGCAAAACCTGCACTGAGTATTCGTTTGGGGGAAGTTGCTGTCCGTGATTTTGTTATTCAGGCTCAAGACCAACGGCAAACACCCGTTTTTAAGCAGCAACTGACGATTACGCAATTAACGGTAAATCCCGAATTAGAACCCGCTAAGTCGCATCAGTTGGCAGCAAGTTTGCGTATGGGTACAGGTGGCGAAATGCGAGTGGTGGGACAAATACAAGAAGCTCCGTTGCAGGTGAATGCCAAACTGTTCGTCAATAAATTGGCATTACCACCGTTTGCTTCTTATTTAAAAGATGTTGCCTTATTAAAGCTACAAAGCGGCAATATGGATGTTGACGGCAAAATTCATTTTCACCAACAGCCTAAACCGCAACTGACCTTTGAGGGAGGTGTGGCAGTCAATGATTTTGCCGCCAATGACCTAAAACTCAATGAGCGGTTTTTGGCATGGAAGCATTTAGTAGCTTCGGGCATGACATGGCAATTACAGCCGATGGCCTTACATATTAAAGAAGTGCGTGCCGAGCAACCCTTTACGCGTGTGGTTATTGCACCTGACAACAGCATTAACCTAGAGCAAATAGTCGCTAAGGGCAGTCAAGCGGTGACAATAAAAACAGCAGCTATAACGCCTTCTCCAGCCATGCCGATAACCATTGATAAGACTATAGTTAGCAATGGCACTATGTTGTTCGCAGACTTTACACTCACTCCTCAATTTGCTACAGGTATTCAGTCGCTGAACGGCGATATTCGTGGCATTTCAACAACGGCCAATACGTACGCACAAGTGAGCTTGCAAGGGCGCGTTGACCAATATGGTACGGCGGATATCAAAGGTGCAATTAACCCCTTTAGTCCCGATAAAAATACGCAGATGCAAGTGAAGTTTGATAATTTGGAATTAACCACACTCACACCGTACTCTTCTAAATTTGCAGGTTATCGAATTGATAAAGGCAAGTTGTCTTTAGATTTGCATTACAACGTCGTTAATCGTCAATTGGTCGCCAAAAATAAAATCGTCCTGACCCAATTAAGGCTGGGTGATCGTGTGGATAGTCCAGACGCCAAAAATTTACCGTTACGGTTAGCGATTGCGTTATTAACAGACAGTAATGGCGTCATTGATTTAGATATTCCCATTTCGGGCAGCTTAGATGATCCTCAATTCAAAGTTGCACCCATTATTTGGCAGGCGTTGGTCAGTGTCGTGACTAAAGTCGCCACCGCGCCATTTCGCTTTATCGCTAGTTTAATCGGTGGTGGTGACGATATGGATAGTATGGCTTTTAGTGCTGGGGACGCGCAGCTCAATAGCGAGGTCATTGGCAAGTTAAGTGCAGTAGCTGACGCATTGACTAAACGCCCAAGCTTGAGTTTGGAGTTGCGGGGAACCTTTGATGCGGTGGCTGATACACAAGCGATAAAAACAGTGATGTTTAATCGGCTTTTGTCAGCGCATATGGTAAAAAATAATCAAGAATTGACGGCGTTGTCGGTATGGTATGCCGAAAGTAAAAGTGATAAAGCGTTGGCAGAGTTCCGCGCTTTGCATCTTAAGCCGACAAAAAATAGTGAAGAACTCGCACTTAGTCAGAGCAACTATATTCAGGCACTACGCAATGAGTTAGTTGATTTACAGCTTGTATCCGAAGGTGAGTTGCGCCAATTGGCCATAGAACGTGCTAAAGCGATGCGTAGCCATTTAGTCGAAAAACATCATATTCAGGAGGCTCGTGTCTTTGTGTTGGAGCCAGAAGCACGAAAAGTGAATGAAAAACAAATGATTGTATCAACAGTAACCTTAAATGCCAGTTAATGCGCGATGTATAGAATTCATGGCTGCTATCGAGTTTTAGATGAGTAAAATGCCAAGGATTGTGTTAAAAGTCGGATTGTAAGACAATTGGCGTGTTGGCTAAAGCGAGGCTCATGTTAGGATTCCATCGTTAATCATATCTGAGTTATGGAACGGGTGAGCTATGTCCTTTAAAGCAGCGGAGAGTCTAGCCGAGCAAATTGCACGTCATGTCGGGCGGCAAATTGTCACGGGTGATTTGGTTGAGGGAGAGCGCATTCAAGAGCTAAGAATTGCTAAAGAGTTAAATGTCAGTCGTGGTTCGGTGCGTGAAGCATTGCTGCTTTTAGAGCGACGTCATTTGATTAATATTTATCCGCGTCGGGGCGCCGTTGTTGCCGAAATGTCAGCGCAGCAAATTAAAAGTTTATTTGAAGTGCTGACGTTATTATTAACGGTGATTGCGCGTCGTGCTGCGGATAGTTGGCGGCAGGCGGATGTTGAGGGTTTTACTTCCTTATTAGAGCATTTGCAGGGTTTAGCCCGTGAAGGGGATATTGAAGGCTTTTATGAAGGCTCATTTGCATTTTTTAGAATGGGTTATCGTTTTGCCTTAAATCCTTATATCGAAGAAATGCTCGAAGATTTACAGCCTGCTTTGCAGCGTAGTTATTATTTGGCATTACATACCAATAAGCGTGAGTTGCAAGAAGCGCATAATTTTTTCAAGGGTATTGTTGAGGCTATTTTACTGCGTAAAGGCGATCAAGCAGCATTATTGGTTGATGATTTTTCTTGTCATCTGCGTAATTTAGTCTTGGATTCGTTAGCGCGCATGAAGCAAATTGAATTGGCTTGGGCGCAACGTTCAAAACGCTAGTTAACAACATTATCTTTACTCAAAAGTCGCATAAACCCCGTCCATTTAGAAATGCTTAGTTTTTTGCATTCTCCGTTCGCACTGAGCCTGTCGTGCTTCGTCAAGCTCAGCATGAACGGAATCCGATTGCCCTGAGCCTGTCGAAGGGTGTCAGTGGTTCGATACTTCGTCAGGCTTAATCACCACGAACGGAAATATAACTACGGTTTTTCAATGTGGACGGGATTTATATCAATAGGTGACTTTTCTCTACTTAATTTCAAATAAATGCGTATTAATGTTATTTAGCGCACATTTGTCATATTTTGTTGCAATTTACCGCTGGCGTGTATTTTTTTTCCGATAGAATTTGCAGCTTGCCCTAAAATGGATTGGGCTGGACGTGCTTTTCTATTTGAAATATAAGCAGTTTTCTTGACGGAATTTTTTGTGCCTTCTTACATTAATATTAAACCACCATGCGCCTCAAAAGTATCAAATTGGCCGGTTTTAAATCATTTGTGGATGCAACAACCGTCCCTTTTCCGAGTAATTTATCGGCAATTGTTGGGCCTAATGGTTGTGGTAAGTCCAATATTATTGATGCCGTGCGTTGGGTAATGGGGGAGTCGTCTGCGCGTTATTTGCGTGGTGAGTCAATGGCGGATGTTATTTTTAATGGTTCGAGTGGCCGTAAACCGGTTGGCCAAGCCAATATTGAACTGATTTTTGATAATAGTGATGGCACTTTAGGTGGAGAATATGCCCGTTATAGTGAAATTGCGGTGCGGCGCCAAGTCAGTCGTGATGGCAAGTCAGATTACTTTTTAAATAGTAGTCGTTGTCGGCGTAAAGATATTACCGATATATTTTTAGGAACAGGATTAGGCCCACGTTCGTATGCCATTATTGAACAAGGTATGATTTCCCGTTTAATTGAAGCACGCCCCGAAGAATTGCGTGTGTATATCGAAGAAGCGGCAGGGATTTCTCGTTATAAAGAACGTCGTAAAGAAACAGAAACCCGTTTAAGTAATACCCGTGATAATGTGGCGCGTTTATATGATATCCGTGAAGAATTAACGCGCCAATTAGGCCATTTACAAAAACAAGCTGATGCCGCCGAAAAATATCGCAGCTTAAAAACCGAAGAACGCCATACCAAAGTAGAGTTATTGGCATGGCGGTGGCAAAGTCATCAACAGCAAGTGGCGCATTATGAAGCGTTGATTCAGCAACAAGCGGCACAATTAGCCGAAGCCTTAACGCAGCAGCAGCAGTTAGAGTCGGTATTAATCGTTGAGCGTGATAAAGAAGCGGCCAGTCATGCCGCGGTTCACGAGGCGCAAAATCGTGTCTATGGCATTAAAAATTCCATCAGCCAAAGCCAACAACAAATTCAGTATCAGCAACAACGGCATCAACAGTTAGTGCAACAACAGCAAGTGATGCAGGCGCGCCAACAGCAAGCACAGACAGAAAGTGAACAAGACACGCAAGAGTTGCAGTTATTGGCCGATGACTTGGCTTTGGCCGCGCCCGAACAAGAAGAACTAGAGGCAACACTAGACGAGCTAAGTCAACGACTGGAAACAGCAGAGGTGGCCTTACTCAGTCAACAGCACCATTACGAAAGTCAGCAGCGCGAAAACGCCAAAACCACGACGCAAGTACAGTTGTGGCAAAATCGTATTCAAGCCTTAGAGCAAAGCTTGTTGCGTGTGCGCGAGCGTCAGCAACGGCTCAACACAGAGCTCGGCCAGTTAGCTAACGATGATTTATTAGCAGCGGTGACGACACAACAACACGCACTGGCTGAATTAGATGGTCAATTGCACGATGAGCAGCAACAGTTAGAGCAACTGAGCGTAGCAATTACTCAAACCAATCAACAAGCACAACAGTTGCAACAGACAACGCATCAATTAAATAGCCAACTACAACAAGCGCAAGGGCAACAATCTGCCCTCACTGCCTTACAACAGGCGGCATTAGGTAAAGATAATCCACAGCAACAACGGTGGTTGGAAGCACAAGGTATTGCCAGTAATGCGCGTTTGGCGGAAGTGTTAGTAGTAGAAGCAGGTTTTGAAGCGCAAGTAGAAACCGTTTTGGGTGATGCTCTTAAAGCGGTAGTCGTTGAAGATTTAGTGGCGATGGTGCTAGTGGATAGCCCTTCGGTACTGTTATTAGAGCAAGATGCGCGTATGGTCTTAGCACCTGAGTTTTTAGCCAGTAAATTAGTGTCAACATTTGGTCAAGAGTTAGTCTTGGGTGTGAAGTGTTGTGCCACATTGACCGAGGCACTTAGCCAACGTCAACAGTTAACGTCAGGTCAGTCGATCATCACTCAAGATGGTTTTTGGCTGGGTAAACATTGGCTAAAAGTTATCGGCAAAGTCAGCGAGGACAGTGTATTAGCACGGCAAACGGTGTTGGCAGAGTTGCATCAGCATCTCGAACAGTTGCAGCAGCAATTGACGGTGGCAAATGCTACACAATTCGCGCTCAATACCCAACAGCAGGACATGGAGCAACAACGTCTATTAGTGCAGCGGCAGTTGTCCCAGCATTTGCAAGCGCGTGGTGTCGAGCAAACGGCATTAACCAAGCTGCAAGCGCAATACTCACAAATGCAGTTACAAGCGCAGCGTTTACGTCAGGATCTGGCGGAGTTAGCAGAACAAGTAACAACTGACACAGAAACGCTTGCCGAAGCGCGTTTGAACCTTGAGACGCATTTAGAAGCCTTACAAAGCCAGCAAGATGCCAACGAAGACTTACAAGCAGTTCGTGAAACAACGCGCTTAAGCGTGCAGCATACGCGTCAGCAAGTGCAACAAACACGGCAACAGAGTCATCAATTAGCGTTACGTGTGCAAAGTTTACACGCCCGACAAATGGCATTAACGCAAAATCGTCAACGCCATGAGCACTATGTCGCCAGCCTTGCCCAGCAGCAAGATGATTTACAACACAGTATGCACGCGCTGATTGAGCCTGTGGCGGAATTGCAGTTATTGCTAGAAGGTTATCAAGCTGAAAAACTGCAAGCAGAAAGCCAGTTACAAGATATTGAAGCAGCGTTAAAAGCAGCCACTCAACAGTATCGGCAGTTAGAATTACAACGCCAACAATTAACGTTGAGTATTGAGCCATTACGCCAACAGTTAGAAGCGAATCGTTTGGCATGGCAGCAAGTATCGGCTCATCAAAGTCATTTGTTGGTGCAATTACAAGAAATGAATACCGATGTTCAGGCAGTCGTCGCGCAATTGCCTGAGCATTTAAATGAAATTGTTTGGCAACAGCGTTTAGAACAGTTGGCAACTAAAATAAGTCGTTTAGGTGCCATTAATTTAGCAGCCATTGATGAATATGCTCAACAAGCCGAACGTAAAAACTATTTAGATGGCCAAATAACCGATTTAGAAGATGCCTTAGAAAAACTCGAAAGCGCGATTAAACATATTGATAAAGAAACACGTATCTTATTTATGGATACCTTTAATCGGGTTAATGACGGGTTACAGCATTTATTTCCGAAAGTATTTGGTGGTGGTATGGCATCATTACAATTAGTCGGTGAAGATAGTTTAACGAGCGGAGTGAGTATTACAGCACGTCCTCCAGGTAAAAAAAATGCGACAATCCATTTATTATCTGGCGGTGAGAAGGCGCTCACAGCATTAGCTCTAGTTTTTGCTATCTTTCAATTAAATCCTGCGCCATTTTGTTTATTAGATGAAGTGGATGCACCATTAGATGATGCTAACGTCGCGCGTTTTTGCCGATTAGTCGAGGAAATGGCGCAACAGGTACAGTTTATTTATATTACACATAATAAAATTGCGATGTCGATGGCACAGCAATTGATGGGAGTCACGATGCACGAACCGGGTGTTTCGCGCTTAGTGTCTGTTAACGTCGAGCAAGCCGCAGCCTTAGCCGCTGCATAACCTTTAATAAGTTTAATAAGAGTGAAGACTATGGAAATGGGAATTTGGGCAGCCGTTACGGTTGCTTTGGCAGTACTAATAAAAGTGGTTTGGGATTTATACCAGAGCAAACAAAACGATGCCTTGTCGCGTGTAGAACCTGAGTTTGTTCAAGGTGATATTACAGCCAGCGTGAATGGTATGCCTGTGGTACCGCGCTCACAGCGTCGTGGCTTGGCAAAAGTTGAGACGGTTGAGCCTGTATTAGCAGCGAATGATGTCGAGTTGCCGTTTGTTGCCAATGAAGAATTGGAAACCGTCAAACTGTATGTACAACCTGTGGTCAGTAATGTTGTGCAAATCGCTGAACACAAGTCCAGCAAAGTAGCAGGGGTCGAAGATGAAGTTGGGTTGCTAGATGATGAGTTTATTGATGCCGTTGCCATGTCAGCCTCACAAAGTAAAGTGGTTGAAGCCAAAGATTATGTGGTGGTGTATGTCAAAGCAGGTCGTGTGCCTTTTGACGGCGAGCGTTTATTAAAGTTTGTGTCTAATTGTGGTTTGCGTTTTGGCGAAATGGGGATGTTTCATCGCCATGAGCATCCCAATGGTCATGGTTCGGTATTGTTTAGCATGGCGCGTGTCGATGATGTTGGCGCGTTTGACCTTGAAGCGATGGGTTCGGAATTTATCTCGGCAATAACGCTCTTTATGACCTTGCCGAATCAGCAGCCGTATGCAGCCTACAACACGATGATTGATACCGCCAAACGTATTGCCCATGAATTTTGTGGACAAGCGTTAGACCAAAATCAAAACCCATTAAACAGTCAATTGATTGAGCATTACCGTGAGCACGTCACCGAGTTCACTCGTCATCATTTAATGGCTAAAGCGATGTAAATACGTATTCTCCCATTTTAGTATTGAAGTCACTGTTGTTAAATAAGGGGCATATTTATGCCCCTGACTTTTTATCTCATTATCTCTTCTTAAAGTCGTAACTTGTCGTTCTGTCTGCTCATTCGTTTCCCTCTTTGGTCATAAACGGGTATTGTTACACCTATTAAATATACGTTTAGTTGGAGGAAGTTTGGCATGTCTGTTTCGTCTGCATTAATGGTTGAAGTGTTGGCGCTGCGTGAACAATTGCGAGAGCATAATCATCGTTATTATGTCCTCGATACACCCATCATCGGTGACGGACAATATGATGAGCTGTTTCAGCAGTTGAAAAAGCTCGAACAAACGCACCCCGAATTACAAAGTCCTGACTCGCCCACCCAACGCGTCGGTGGCGAAGCCATTAGTGCCTTTCAATCGGTTGTTCATACGATACCGATGTTATCGTTAGGTAATGCCTTTAATAGTGACGACTTAAAAGACTTTGAACGAAAACTAAAAGAGCGATTAGAAACGGCCGATATTAACGATTTAGAGTATTGTGCCGAATTAAAATTAGATGGTTTAGCCATCAGTTTGATTTATGAGAATGGCGTGTTTAAGCAAGGTGCAACGCGTGGTGATGGCGCAACAGGCGAAGATATTAGTCATAATTTAAGAACGATTCGTAATTTACCCCTGACCTTAAATACCTTAACGCCACCGATATTATTAGAGGTACGCGGTGAAGTATTAATGCCAAAAGCGGGTTTTGATAAATTTAATGCCGAAGCCCAACAAAAAGGCGAGCGATTATTTGCTAATCCGCGTAATGCAGCAGCAGGCAGTGTTCGGCAATTAGACCCGAACATTGCCGCCAAAAGGCCATTAGCTTTTTATGCTTATTCCGTCACTCAAATAGTAGGCGCAGTATTACCAAGGACTCAATATGAAGTCTTACATTGGTTAAAATCATTAGGATTTACCATTAGTGATGATATTAAAACAGGTAAAGGTTTGGCATTTATCGAAAGTTATTATGCCGATATTCAACAGCGGCGAACCGCATTAGCCTACGATATTGATGGTGTTGTCATTAAAGTCAATAACTTAGCCAAACAACAAACCTTAGGCATGGTCAGTCGCGAGCCGCGTTGGGCGGTGGCTTATAAGTTTCCTGCCCAATTGGCGAGTACGGTTTTAGAGTCGGTGGATTTTCAAGTGGGACGAACGGGGGCATTAACGCCTGTAGCGCGAGTAAAACCTGTGTTTGTCGGTGGCGTCACCATTAGCAATATCACCTTGCATAATATGGACGAGGTTCGACGTTTAGGCATTCACATTGGCGACACGGTGGAAGTGTGTCGGGCTGGCGATGTCATTCCTAAAATCACCCAAGTGTTAGCGCGTGCTGAGTCGGTGCAGCCAATTGACTTGCCCGCGTGTTGCCCTGTCTGTCAATCGCCGATTGTGCAAGACGAAAAAGGTGTGATTGCTCGCTGTTCGGGTGATGTCTATTGTGACGCGCAAGTGCAACGTCGATTGGCACATTTTGTCTCGCGTAAAGCCATGAATGCCGATGGTTTGGGTGAACGTTGGCTCGAACAGTTATTAGAAAAAGGCCTGATTAAACACAGTGCCGATTTGTATAGCTTAACTGCAGAAAAAATCCTTGCGGCAAATATTGACGGCATGGGTGAAAAGCTGGCAGACAATATTATTGCCGCCATTACTAAAACCAAACACACGACCTTACAACGCTTTATTTACGCGTTGGGTATTCGTGGTGTCGGTGAAGGCACGTCGTTAGCTTTAGCGCAATATTTTGGCACCTTAGAAGCCATTGTTGCCGCCGATGAAGAAGCCTTAAAGAAAGTGCCTGATATTGGTGAAGTATCAGCCAAGTGGATTGTCGATTATTTTAGCCAAGCTCTTCATCGGCAACAATTACAGCAATTTCTAGACGCAGGTGTGACGTGGCCAATTATTGATAATACTCAGCATCAACCTTTAGTCGGGCAATCATGGGTATTAACAGGCACATTAACGACAATGGGGCGTGATGATGCCAAAGCCCGACTGCAAAAACTCGGTGCAAAAGTCAGTGGCAGCGTCTCCAAAAAAACCACTATTGTCGTGGCAGGGGCGGAGGCTGGCTCTAAACTAGCCGATGCCCAAAAATTGGCAGTAACGGTGTGGAGTGAGGCGCAGTTACTCGATTTGTTAGCAGAACATGGGGTATAGTGGCGCACTCTCTCACTTTATCTGTGGAGGATGTGGGGGCACTACAAGCGCAATGAGGAGAGTATCGGTGTTGTTAATGAAAGCGGTTGGCGTACTAGCAATAATGATGTTTACAGATGCAGCATTAGCCGCTGATGTTTACGTCTGCGAAAAAAATGGCCGTAAAGAGTTTAGCCAATTGCCGTGTGGCGATAAAGCGGTGATATTAAAAACAGAGGGCGACCCCACCAATCTGAAAATTAGCGTGCCGATGAAACAAAAAGAAGTATCTGCATTGTGTAAATTAGTGATTAAAGCCAAAGATAGAAGTGTACAGCCGCAAAAACGTTATCCTCGTTATAATCGCGGACGGTCTTATAACTACAACGATAACTACAGCTATGACTCTAGTGATAATAGTCGCAATAATCCACAAACCTATGTGTTGTCACATATTTCTAATTTAGAACAAATCGCCTCACAGTCTCCTCAACTGTATGAAATGGTTAAGAATTTAACATCGAGTGTCTATTATCAGGGTTATGAAGAGTCACCGATTTATCAAGCCGAAAGAGCCGCAGCCCTGAGCAATTGTGAAAGCAACGTCAGTCAGCGGATTGAGTATATGGATCGCTACTAGCCTGTGTCACCTCTTGCAAAGCACTGGCAAACGTAGGAAATTGATTTATAGCCACCAAAACCCAAAATAACGATGGGTTTTGACGGTTTTTTCATAGGCTGATATGGTTAAAGGGTAACGATAAAAATATAAGGATAAATGTCATGTTTGAGTCTGCTGAAATAGGTCACAAAATAGACAAAGAAGTCTATAAAAGTGAAGAGCCTGTATTGCGTGAAGCATTATTAGATATTCAGTATGAACTGAAAGAGCATGGCCAATTTCCCGTTGTTATTTTAATTAATGGTATCGATGGCGCAGGTAAAGGAGAAACGGTTAACTTATTAAATGAGTGGATGGATCCACGGTTAATATCCACCCATGCGTTTGGCATAGCTTCCGATGAAGAACGCGAACGTCCACGTATGTGGCGTTATTGGCGAGCTTTGCCTGCCAATGGCCGTATCGGTGTTTTATTTGGTTCGTGGTATTCCGACCCTATTATGGGTCGAGTGACGAAAGAGCTAAAGGCATCGGAATTTGACCATCAACTTGATGAGATTGTCCAGTTTGAAAAAATGTTGGCACATGAAGGCGTGGTGTTGCTAAAGTTTTGGTTTCATCTGTCCAAAGAAAAACAAGAAAAACGCTTAAAGCAGTTAGAAAAAGACCCAAAAACACGTTGGCGCGTCACCAAGCAAGATTGGAAAAGCTTTAAGCACTACGACAAACACAGCCGTATTGCTGAGCATACTTTACGCGAAACCAGTACAGGAGAAGCACCGTGGGTGGTGGTTGAAGGGGAAGATGCCAATTATCGTAGCCTCACCGTGGGCAAGTTATTGTTACGCGAGATTCGTAAATATTTAGATCGTGGCGAGGTTAAAAACCAACTCAAGGAAATCGCGCCTTTATTACCGCCGATTGATAATTTGCAGTTATTAGACACGCTCAAATTAGACCAAGAGTACAGTAAAAAAGATTACGAAGTAGAGCTAGAGAAGTTACAGGGGCGTTTGAATCTGCTAACACGCCATCCTGACTTTAATAAACACAGTATTATTGCCGTCTTTGAAGGTAATGATGCCGCAGGTAAAGGCGGTAGTGTGCGTCGAATTACTGCCGCGCTTGATGCGCGTCAATACACCATCATTCCCATTGCCGCACCCACCGAAGAAGAACGCGCCCAGCCGTATTTGTGGCGTTTTTGGCGGCATATACCGCGCAAAGGTAGAATTAGTATTTTTGACCGCTCTTGGTACGGACGGGTGTTGGTTGAGCGTGTTGAGGGGTTTTTACAAGAGCCAGATTGGATGCGCGGCTATAGCGAAATAAACGATTTTGAAGAGCAGTTAGTCGAGAATGGCGCGATTGTTGTCAAGTTTTGGCTGGCAATCAGTCAAGATGAGCAATTAAAACGCTTTAAGTCACGTGAAGAAATTGGCTTCAAACGCTTCAAAATCACCGAAGAAGATTGGCGCAATCGTAATAAATGGGATGCTTATGTACACGCAGTCAGTGATATGGTGGAACGTACCAGCACAGATATGGCACCGTGGACATTAGTAGAAGCCAATAACAAATATTATGCGCGCATTAAAATCCTGAAAACCTTATGTGAGGCGATTGAAAAAGCATTGGATTAGGGAAAAGTTTGAACAGTGGGTTTGGCGAGTGTTTGTCCTCTATTGCGTACAGGCACGGCAAAACACTTTTTAGCGTTAGTGGCCGTGTTTTAAGTCTTCTAACATCGCTTTTTTTAGAATGTCATTTAATCGTGTTTGATAGCCCTTGCCTTGACTTTTTAGCCATTCAACTAAAACGCCGTCTATTCTTACGGTTATCTGCTTTTTAATGGGCTTAAAATAAGGATTAAAGACGGCATTTTTGAAGTCTGCGGCTGTTAAAGGCTTAATATCGGACGTGTCTATGTCTGCATCTTTAATGCTTGCTATCGCGTTAATTTGACGATTAAGCTCGTCATCGCTTGGTCTGTTTTTGAGTTTCATATAGCTTAACCTCTTTTGGCACTGCTTTTCGTGCCGAAATAATGCGAATGTGTTCTTGTCCGTTTTTGTCATCATGCGTATGAGACACAAGTAAAGTCACTTTAACGTCTGATGTTTTGGATAAACGACCTATTGCATTCCATCGCTGTTCGTTGTCAACAATTCCGCCGTCTGTAATCAACATCCATTCATCTAAAAAAACAAACTGTGCGACCTCAAAACTAACACCATGTTTTTGTACATTGGTTTTATTTTTAGTCTTATGCCATTCAATTATTGGCTCGTATGGATTCATCATCCTTTCCTTTGTAACTACAAAATTATAACGACAATAATCAAAACGTCAACAGCTCCGTAGTACCGTATACAATACGGGGTTTACACTTTTTTCTTAAAGTTCACTTGTCGTCGTTTTAACGCCTTCACCCAAAAGCGCGCAGGATTTAATGCCTGTAATACGCGCTCTGCGACGGGGTGAGGCTCGTTGTTTAACTCTGCGGCAATAATTTCGGCGGCTAAGGGCGCGTAACAAAACCCTTTAGAGCCATGCCCCAACGACACATATAAACCCTGATGATAAACAGGGGCTTGCTCAATAATTTTGCCATGTTGAAAGTCAGCATAACGCGTGCAAAAATCGTCATACACAGGCAATGCGCCAACCATCGGTAAATAGTCAGTCGTTTGGGCACGTATGGCTGCTCGTCCTTGCCATGTTGGGATGGGTGGTAATTGTTGCGCTAACTCAGGTAAGAATGTCTGTACCAGTTGATAGTTGTGTTGATGGTCTGCATCAGTGACTTCAGTCTCGGTATTGTTGGGTAAAAACGAGGCTCCTAAACAATGATGCTCGCCATAACGCGGTGTTAAATAACCGCCATAACACAACACGGTATTTAATGCTTGTAGTGTGTCATTGGTGTCTAGTTCGGCAATTTGTCCACGAACAGGTGTGAGAGTTAATGCTTGGCTCGGTGTGAGTTGTTGAGCAGCCAAGGCATTGGCAATAATCATTACGGAGGCTTGGGCAATAGTGTTGTTCTGCTGGTCGAGCGCGTGCCAAATGCCATTCTTCTGCTCGATGTTAGCGACTGGTGTTTGCCACAGGCAATGAATATTAGCGTGATTTAACCACGCCTCACATAACGCTTGAGGACGCAAAAAACCCGCTTGTGGAAAGTATAAACACGCACAGTCAATGGGTAATCCTGCAAGCGTTGACGCTTCTTCGGCTTCAACTTTGCGTACTAAGGATGTAGGCCACGGATGGCTGTGTAATTTATCCCCTTCGCGTTGCTGATTACCTGTCAATAACCATAACAGCCCACACTCTTGCCAAATACCTGCCAGCTTGTCATCACGCAATTGTGGCAATAAACTTAAATAGGCCTGTTGTTGAAAGTGCCATGCCGATAGGTGTGGCGGTGCCAATTTAGGATAAATAATGGCCGCAGGATTGCCCGAAGCCGCAGAAGCCGCATGCTCGGCTTGCTCAATTACGGTGACTTGCCAACCGCGTATCGCCAATGCGCGCGCACAACTGACCCCCGCAATGCCTGCACCAATGACAATAGCCGTTTTCGCAGAAGCATGATTGATGATGGTATTTCGACTTTGCCAAGAGGCTTTGGGATGCGGTTTACTGCCTAAGGTGGCGGTAATCATGTCACGTTTACGACCAAAACCTTTGCACCTCACCACTTCAAAACCAGCAGCTTCTAGAGTGCGTTTGACCTCACCAGCGGCGGTATAACTGGATAGTGTGGTGTTTACTTTACTGAGTTTGGCCACCGAAGACAGTAAGTTTAATTGCCACAATTCAGGATTTTTATCGGGCGCAAAACCGTCCAAAAACCACGCATCAACGTCAGCGACTAACTCAGGTAATAACTCATTGGCATCACCGAATAACAACGTCAGTGTCAGTCGTTCTTCGGCAAAGACTAAACGATGCCATCCTGCCGTTAACGGTGGATATTTAGCGAGTAATTGTGTGGCTAAAGATTGTAAGTTTGGCCATAACGCTAAGGCGCGTTGTAAGTCGGGCGTGGTTAATGGATGCTTTTCGACGGAGGTGTAATGCAGCCAAGCGTCAACAGGTCGAGTATCTTGCCACAGTTGCCATGTTGCTAAAAAATTTAAGCCAGTGCCAAATCCTGTTTCGGCAATGGTAAAACTGGCGTTATTGGCTAAGGCTGAAAAACGTACAGCTAAGTGATTGGCTTGTAGAAAAACATGGTTTTTTTCTGCTAAACCATCATCCAATGAAAAGTAAATATCCCCAAAACGTTGCGAGTAGGGCAGACCATTTGGCCAGATTAGTTCGGCAGCTTCAATTACCATTTTTTGCGTGAACGAGGGCCGTTAACCAATAACCAGCCTAAAAACAGCCCCAGCACCACAAAAAATGCGCCATTACGCATATTCTCGGCAC
>JBKJUH010000216.1:0-3571 GCA_046590075.1 Agitococcus sp. | reverse complement strand
TGCTTCGACAGGCTCAGCATGAACGGAAAACACAGAGTAACTTTCATATTGGTACTTAACTAACAACCATCAATTCAACAACCCCCGCAAAGGCACGAATAAATCAGTCGCAATCAGCCCTCTTTCACCAGCTTGTGCAGCAATATCGCCTGCCAAAGCATGAACCGCCACTGCTTGTGAAGCTGTTTCTAAACTCAAACCAAACTGCGCGACTAAACCCGCCATTATTCCCGCCAAAGTATCGCCCATGCCTGCGGTGGCCATGCCTGCATTCCCATAAGGACATAAATTGACCGTGTTTTCGTCGGCAATCAGCGAACCTGCGCCTTTTAATACCGCAACACCACCATACAATGCCACCAATTGTTGCACCGATTCAAAACGATTCTGTTCAATCAGTTGATACGCACAGTTTAATAATCGACCTGCTTCGCCACCATGCGGTGTTAATATCCAGTTGGTGCGTGTGGTTGGTTGTTGTGCCAACCAATACAAGGCATCGGCATCGACAATCATCGGCTTATGACACTCTTGAACCGCTAACCACAAACGCTGTCCCCATGCTTGCCGACCTAAGCCCATCCCAATGACAATGACTGTGGCTAATTCCATTAACGGCTCTAATTGCGAAGCGTGTTGAATACCTCGCGCCATGACTTCGGGGCAACGCGCCAATAATGCCGACACATGATGAGGATGAGTCGCTACCGTGACTTTGCCTGCGCCTGAACGTAATGCGGCTTCGGCGGCCATCATTACTGCACCGCCCATGCCTTCATCACCACCGATCACTAACACATGACCAAAATCACCTTTATGGGCATGACGTACACGTTTCGGCAAGCGTAATTGTGCTTTATCTAAACGATAAGCCATTGAAGTTTTTGGATAAAAGTCAGGCGTTAATTGCAATAAATGTTTTAACAGCACTTTACCCACATAAGACACACCTTCGCCCGTAAACAAACCTATTTTATAGGCAATAAAACAAACCGTCAGTTGTGCTTCAACTGCAACACCACACACTGCGCCTGTATCGGCAGCAATACCCGAGGGAATGTCGATAGCTAGGACAGGAATATCATTACTGTTAATCGCTTGAATCATGTCGGCAAAAACACCTGTGACTGGCGCATTCAAACCGTTGCCTAATAAAGCATCAACAAGGACATCGGCTTCTAAAATTTGACCTGATTGCCAAGGCTGAATATTGACTCCATCGGCTTGTGCTTGTTGAGACATTAATTGGGCATCAACCGTTTTTGGCAAGGCACTACAAAAGACTTCAACTTGATAATTGGCTTGTTGTGCCAAATAAGCAATAACATAACCATCGCCACCATTATTACCATGACCACACATCACCACGATGCGTTTGGCATTTGGCCATTGCTGTTGTAAGGCTTCAAACGCCGCTTGTCCTGCTCGCCTCATTAACTCGTGACTGCTAACAATGCCTTTCTTAAAGATTTTTTGCTCAATATCGCGGACTTGCTCGCTGCTGTAAATATGATTGTCCATGATTTTTTTACTCTAAAAAAATTACTTATGCGTTTGAGTATAACCTGAGTGATTGGCGTAGTTTTTATCTTTTTATGACGATAAACCACGTCGACATTGAAAGCCGTTATACATTCTGTTCGAGGTGATGCTGAGCTGGTTGAAGTATCGAATCATTAGCAAAAAACACTTCGACAAGCTCAGTGCGAACGGATTTTTATTTTGCACTTGTGCCAAAAAAACGATACTTTACAGATAATAAAAAAGATAAACGAGACTAATCAATGGCTTTTATTTGCAATGATTGTGGCAATAAATCAACTAAAAAATTTCCTGCAGGAAAATGTCCTGCTTGTGATTCGTTTAATATCAAAAGTACGCAAATTTCCACCAAACAAGCGATTAAAGAAAAAGAGCCAAAAACTTTAATTGAGTTAGCGGTTATGGCTTTACTGTGGGGCTTACTCGCTTATGGGGTTTGGGATAAATACATTAAAAAAGAAGATGTAACGCCACCCAAAGCCAGCGTTAGCCAAAAACCCGAAAAAAACGATGCTATGCCTGACTATTAACACGCTAATAGTGCTGATGCTGTTTTGGCGAATAGTCAAACGGCAGATGACCTTGTAAATCAGCAAAAGCGGCAATCATCGCTCTGTTTTTTTGAGCTAATTTTCCTGCTCCTATATGGGGTACACGCGAGGCATCCACCTCGTAATTTGACTGCTTAAACCCCGAATTAAATGCCGTATTGCGGGCATCACGGGCGTAAGGACGGCTGGCAATCGACAGAGTAGCAATCTGTGCTGGGTCATTTTCTCGGCTAAAACGTTGATAACCTTGATAGCTAAAATGATCTTCGACATGGTTATCACTATAGGCAATCAGGGCATCCATCAAAGCATATAACAAAGCAGCACGTGTGGTTTTAGTTAAAACCAGGGTAAATGCTGCGCCATCGTACTCGTTCATATCGCCTTCAACTTGACGTGCTAAGGGCAATGCACCCAAAGCCAGATCTACCAAATATTGGCCATTACGACGTTGCTCAACACCCACAAGCTCAATAGCTCGTTCGCCAAAACGCACGTCTTGCAAGTAAGCACGCACAAGTGTTTCGTCAAGCTGTTTCGGCTCTGTGGCTGCATTCATCACAACATCACAATGATGAGCCAATAACGGCAAATCATGATGATTGCTAAACGGTGTACTGGTTTTGACAGTTTGGCTATCAACGATGGTGAGTAATTCACGAACTTCATGTTCGCGTGCTTTTTTAATGGCTAAAAAAACGGTTTGCACAATTTCTGAGGTCGGGGTGTCGCTGTTAATGCGCCATTTACGACCATAGACCAATTTTTGTGGGCGTACATGATGATGACGGTCATAATTTTCGCGGCCAATTAAGCCCACTTGTAGATACATGCCCTGCTCGTCTTCGGCAGCAAATAGCGGCACATTATTGGCGTAGTCTATCTCGCTCACAAGTTGTTGAATACTTTGGACGTTATGCTGGTAACGTAAATAATGTTGGGGAATAAATCGCTGGCCATGTGCCAACACCACCGTGGGCGCGTGGGGCATCGCCACTTCCCCGTGTACGAGTTGCTGATGGCATTGCGGTAGATGATGAATGGTCATGGCTAAATTTCCGATACGTTGGCGAATGTCGCTACTATCGTTTATTCAGCTAAAAATCAGAATACGCGCGAAATACAAATCATTATTCCATATAATACAATAATTATGACTTGCTACTCGCTAATGGCCGCCAAACGCTGACGTAAGCCTTCCACCATCAAATCAACAAAACTACGCACGCGCGCCGATTTATGCCGCCCTTCACGATGAATAACATGCACTGGCAAAGGTGCAAGTTCATAATCCTTTAATAAAATTTGCAGGCTATTATTGGCCAGTTGCGGCGTAATTTGATAGGACATAAGACGGGTAATACCAAAGCCTGTGGCGGCGGCCTCAATAGCAGCATCATTAGTGGTGACAGTCAGCCGTGGTTTAATACGTACGGCAGTCAATTCATGGTCTTGACGAAACTTCCACTCTACCGAAG
>JBKJUH010000351.1:0-5300 GCA_046590075.1 Agitococcus sp. | reverse complement strand
CGCGCCGTCGGCACACCTATCGTAGTATCAGCAGCACCTGTCATCAAAACTATCGGCAAAGAAGGGGGTAGTGTTTGCAAATCGCTAATAATGCTCTTACCGTCTATTCCCGTTGCTACATGATGTGCATCACCAGGCGCAATTAAAACTAATGCTTTTGGCGCAGGTAGTCCCCAATGGTCAGGTTGAATAGCGATATTTAAAGAAATAGCCGCACCCATCGAATAACCAACATACAGCACTCTATTGGTGTCTATTTCTAAGCCCATCTCTGCAAGCAACTTGAGTGCAGATAAATTTGCTTGCACTGCATTAATCGTCACTACTTGTGGTGATGTGGTCGCAGACTCTTGATAAACGGGGTAAATAACCACATGACCACTACGCGCCAAATGGTCAATCAGTGCGCCAAAATTTTTAGGACTCATCCCTTGCCAGCCATGATGAAAAAACACCACAGGCACTTTCGTTTTATCTAATAATTGCGGTTGTTCGGGTAAAAAAACATACACACGCTTCGCGCCCTCACCATTAGCAAGCACTTTAACTGCCGCATGTACTTGTTGTTTTTTATACGCATCGGGTGAAAACTGAGCGGTCATCTGGGAAATGGAAGGCTCGGGCATTGTGTTGCCTGCGCAAGCCTCGACACTAACACAAAGCATAATGACTTTTAAAAGCTGCTTGATACGAATCATGGTAAACATACTACTTTTTAATATGGCACACAATTTAAGAGAGTCGATTCCCAATTTAGATAAAATCACTTGCCTGAAGAATCAACATACTCGTTACCATTAAACGTATATAATTTATTTTTCACCTTGTCATCATCAGGAAATGTTCCTATGCGAGTGACTAATAAATCAGGGTATTGCGTATTTGGCTTCGGAACAATGGATATTTTACCGCTATATTGCCAACATTTACGATAATACTCATCCGTTGGTGGAACAGTTTCATCACAAGCACCAGAATTATCTTCCTCTGTGGTGATAGTACCAAGGTCTCGCCAAGCATCTCCTGCAAAAGAGAAGATAGCTTTGCCTGATGTAGACATCCCCGTACTAGAATAACTGGTATCCAGTAAAAACGACGTTGTTAATTTAGACAGTGCAAATAACTCAGGCTGGTCATCGCTCACCTCTCCCCACGAACCAAATGACGTAAAACGTGCTTGTTTTGAGATAACTTCCCATCCATTTAGTTGTTTTTTATATGTTATCGCACCAATTTCAGGTGCGCAGGCATGGCACGACTCAACATCACCAGTGCTTTCATTTAAACTGTGTGTGAGCGTAAAAACAACATAGATAGTGTCTGCGCCATACGTCAATTTTTTATCAAACCAAATACTACTGACTTTATGTTTACCCGTTTTAATTTTGCCATGTTTTGTATTTACGGCAAAAAGAGTATTGAATGCCTGCACCTTATTTGGCGTTGGTACATTGATAGCCGCTTGACTAGCAGGAGCCTGTATGGTCGCTATTTGTGCTTGAATAGCCTCTTTTATATGATTTTCTGAGGGTACTGTTTGTTGTGGTTTAAAATATAAAAAAATAGCGACACTAATAGCTACCACTAATGCACCCGATAAAACACCAATTAAAATTGGTTGCGTTGATGACTGTTGGCTCATATTTTTTCCTCCATACAAGTGTAAGCTGAATCTTTTGCCTTCGCTTAATATATTTCCGCCTTAATATAACCTTAAAAAAGAGAATGGGCTAACAACGAGAACTAATAGCATATAATTACAGAAAGCCGCCACACTCAATACGGCTACGACGAAGCCTACAATAAAACAAACCAACGCCTTAGGCCACGTGACCCAATGAACGTAGAGCATCAACAACCAAATCACCAGTTTTTGTAGCCAGTATCATAATGCGGCCTTTACGAGTGCGTTAAAAAAAGCACACAGGAGAAACCCGTTTCTGAGCGCAAATACTTGCAACAGATTATTGTTTTCTATTGCCATGCTTATTTTTTCTAACGGCTGCCTCTTGTTGCAAGACCAAGATAGTTTGTTTACAAGAATCCGTCGTGGGTGTTTTGCTGCCTAAATCGAGCATCGGCACAATAGCTGCCAGTGGATTGATCGCACCGAGCAAAATTGCAGCGATCACTCTCAAGACAATAGGTCCTTTTTCAATGGTGACGACTGGCTTCAAAAATGTACCATTAACATGAATCGGGGTTCGCAAGGTAAATGGCGAGAAGTTTTTCGGTTTGGCAACCACTCTTAATGCTAGGCGTTCATTATTCAGATTAATCTTACCGTCGCTTAACACCAGCGTCACTGGCGTATCAATGAGTGCTACCTTGGGGGTCAACACGCCATTGCTTGCGCTCATATTGACGACCGCACAATCCATCACCAATGGTTTGTCATGTCGCCACAAACTCAAGCCTTGTGCAATATCCAAGCCCAAACCTTCAATAACTAAATGGGAAATACTACCCTGCCGAATATAAGCTGACACCTCACCATCGAGCGCGCTAAACAGTTGTGCGGTGGAACGCCCCTTGCCTGTTAAATGCGCTTTGCCATACAAAGTGCCCGTCATATAAGGCGGTTGCTTGACTTGTGTTTTCTTTTTTCTTGCTGTTGCACGCCGATTGACGACCTTAATCCATTGCTCCAACTGAATACCATCCCACGCCAGATCCGCTTGCCAAAGTGGCAATTCTGGTTGAGTATCTACCGAAAATTGTCCTTTTACTTGACCTTTGGCGGTTTGAGCCACGATGTTCGCCAGTGTCAGTTTGCCTTGAGCCAGTATCAGCGTCGCTTTATAGGGTGCGATAGGCTGAGAAAAAGCTTTACCCAAATCCACATAATCTAGATTAATGTCTAGTTGAGCATCCATCTTTTTTAATGCTGGTAAATTCAGAATTCTATTGGGCATAATACGCCCAGCTGGCGGCTTCAGTAGTTTCCCTTCGGGTGTTCGTGCCCCAAAGGCAGGTGCCAAATCAGCCAGCATACAGCGTTGACCCCGTACTTGACCCGTCAACACTGGCACCTTCTCACTTCTATCATAACGAAAATTGCCTGATAATCGACTACTGCCTATCGTTGCTTGTGAGATGTTTGCTTGCCAGACCTTGCCTGACTTTTCCACTGCCCCTTGCATGCTAAATGAGCCAGTAGTCGGTAAGGAGGCTTTAGCCAGCACCCCGAGTACCGCCAATGACGGCCCTTTCACCTTAACCTGACCATGAATATTGAGCTTGCCAAATAAGTCGGAGAGCATACCGTCAAAATCCACGCGCACCCCACCATACTCCACCCAACCTAAGGATTTAAGCAAGGTATTCTCCTTGGCGTTTACCACGGATAAAAAGCCTGCGGTAGTGATTTGTCCCGCAATAGCATACTGACGGAGCATACCTTTGGCTTTGACACGGGAAACAGGCGCACGATTGGCCGCGCCTTCCTCCGTCTCAAAACTGGCGTTGATGTCAGTTTGCGTTATTGGGTCGCGCAGTAGCAACGTACCCTGCCTAAGTTGCAGCGTGTCGATTATCGGCAGTGCGGGCGGTTTAGCCTTGTTTCGATTAGGGCTAAATTGCCATGTTGCCTGACCATCGGCATGACGAACCAGTTGCACGGCTATAGTATTCACCGTCAATACGGGAATATGTAGTGGTAGATGATGAGTGAAGTCCCAAATGTCATCATAGGCCAGTTGCAGCGTCAGCTCCTTGGCATCGACGAGATAGGGCACCGCAAAACCTTTGGGTGCTGCAATCCATAAACCACCGACCTGTAAACGCACCTTACCTAGCAACTGTAGCTTAAACGGCTCGGCTAAACGCACAGGGCGTTGCAATTTGTCCTGCAAAAAAGTTTCCATCGGTTGGCGTAAAAACGACCAGCCCAGCCATTCACCCACCGCTAACGCCGTAACCGCGATTAACAACAAGGCAATCAACACCCGCACGACTGTTATTATCACCACTTTTAGATAAGAGACCCAAACAAGCGGGGATGTCATGGTGCAAACCTTAAGTTGGGACTTACGCCATGCGTAAGTCCTGATTATTATTCATTATCTGTAGTAGGCACTCCTTGGCCTGTACACAGGGATGTACATTTACAGTGCTTTTGTGCCAATCATGTAAGTTATGACGGCTTGTGCACGATATCTACATTCCGTTAGTGAGGCAATCAACCATACTGATATTAATGTTGATGTTAATAATATCTAAGTACTAAAGCGAAAGTTTCTGTGTAATCTCCATTCGTGGTGATACTGAGCTGGTCGAAGTATCGAACCATTGACATAAAACACTTCGATAGGCTCAGTGCGAACGGTAACTGTTGTAAAGCTTTTGTTCGTGGAGGTGCTGATGGAAATGATCGCATGGGTACAATGGCCAGCCATGATCGTGACCGTACTCGCGGCTTGGCTGGTTGGCTCCACCAGTAAACGCCGCCGCGAAGCTGGCTTTTGGTGTTTTTTGCTCAGTAATGTGCTGTGGCTCATTTGGGGCTGGCACGATGGTGCTTATGCGCTGATGGGGCTGCAAGTTTGTCTGGCTGCGCTTAACATCCGTGGTGTACAAAGTAATGAGCCAATGCTAGGTAAAAAATAACGGCGATATTGGGTTAGATCCATTCTTTGATAACGAAAGAAAAAGCGACTTAACTTAGCCTCACTCAAAGCAGCAGGATAAAGATCATGTCCATGATGGTTGGTCATTCCTTTAGGGATGAATGTTTATTTTTTAGTACATTTTCAATGGTAGTAATGAATACTTCGTCACTCACCGTTTTCACTAAATACTCGCACGCACCTTGACGTATACCCCACATACGGTCAGTCTCTTGATCTTTAGTGCTGACGATAATAACGGGAATATGCGCTGTGGCTGGATTTTTAGTCAGTTGGCGCGTTGCCTGAAAACCACTGATACCTGGCATAATGATATCCATCAAGATGAGGTCGGGCTGAGACTTAATTGCTGTCGCCACTGCTGACTCGCCATTATCTGCAAAAATACAGGTATAACCATTCTTTTCCAGCAACTCACCCGCAAGTGCCAAATAAGTAGGAGAGTCATCTACAACCAAAATACTTACCATATCGCGTCCCACCTCTAGTTTTGCTTGTCCATATTAAGGGAGTTATCTATTTCCCAATCTATAGTTATAGTGCAAAACACCCCGATTGGCACGACCAAAATGCGTTTAGTTACGTAAAAACGCCCACCCTATCACATTAATCTCATCTTCGTTGTACCAGATACCTATAAATTATCTACGGGTGACAACACACAAAAATCTC
>JBKJUH010000296.1:0-2923 GCA_046590075.1 Agitococcus sp. | reverse complement strand
GTAATCAAAGAGTTGAAGTGTCTTCAGATGCCGAAAAAATCATACATGACCTAAGTAAAATGATTCAAATGTTGTTAATTTATGTGTCGGTGATTGTGTCGGTGATTATTGTTATTGGGTTTGCTGGTATCAAATTAGTGTTGGGGTAAGACATTATGTATTTAGAGTGATCTTGTTCTAGCTGGCTTCTAAAGGTTCTCAGGAGCTTTTATCTATTCTGCTCATTAACTCTTCGAGTTTTTTTGAGTATTGCTCTTCTCTATGCGGAGAGCAGTACGTGCTTAACCACCAAGCATCTATTGTATCTTTTACTAACTTATCCGTTTCTTCCCTAAAAGCTTCTGGAACTCCTTGTGACTTTAGAAAAGCCATAATTTCTTTCATTCGTTCCGTATAAAACGAGCCTTGACCTATTAACATGATAGTTTACCTAAAGTTTTCAGTACTTTCTTATATCCCATAGTAAGATAATAGTACCGTCTATCTCGTTTTCACTCTAACATAAAACCGATACGCATTTGAAGTAATATAATGGGGCGATAATCATCATATGGTTAGCTTTAGCTGCTTAATCTTAAAACTCCTGTAATCCCTGTTGTAGCCACTTTCAAATCTTCAATAACAATTTTGTCTATCAGTTTTTGAGTCAATGTTGGTAAAAAAGGAGTAACGGCTAATTTTAACAATGGGTTGATAGGAGTGCTATTTAATAACACATTGATTTTGTTGGTAATGGCGTTATTGATAGCGTCTGTTGCACCCATTGCCGCTAAGTCGGCAGTAATAAGTTCTTTATCAATAGTAAGGCCGTTGATGTTTTTAAGTGAAAATGCGCCAATATCAACACCAAATAAGCCACAGATGACTAATTTGACGACATGAGCCAATAAGGAAGATGCAACACCCGTACCGCCAAGTTCGGTTTGGTCTAAACGGCGCATGGTAATTACTTTATGAGCTGAGCTTAGCTCGCAATGTTCAAGAGCAAGCCGCGTTTTTGCGGTAATTGCCAAACCGACCACTTGTATAGATGCTTCTACGGCTAAGACATCTTCTTCGCAACTAAGAGTAAGGCTTTTGATGCGGCTGTCGTCAGCAATAACCTTTGTAACCATTTGATTTATTTGAGCTTCAGATACGCTCAATGGAATGGTTTTTGGCATATTTTGTTTGACAAAATCAATGGCTTCTTGAGCTTTGCTTGGAGCATTTTCCGCTGCTTCTTTAGCGGCTTTTGCCGTATTTTCAAATGCAGTTTGAGCCGCTTGTTTGGCTTTTTCGAAGAAAGACATATATTGATTCCTTTGGCATAGTTATTTCTTTTGAGTAAGCAGAAATGTGTTTTCTGGGGATTTACAAAGAGCCTCTATTTTGTGCTCTCTTTCTAAAAAAGTCTGACTGTAAAGATGTTTACCAGAAATGGCCTGTTTATACTGTGAGTTAAACCATTGTTTATAGTTGTGCAATAATTCCTGATAACGATTGGTGGACTCATTAAAAATAAAGTCTGAGGCATTAAATTTGTCAATATGGACATATAGTTCTGTTTCTATGTAGATTGATTTTGGTAATAAATCTAAAACGATATGTACAAAATCAATGATTAGTTCGTAATGCCTTTTGCTGATTAACTTTTCATTACCAGCAATAGACAATAGATTATCTAAAAACGAAAAAAGCTCATTACGTTTACAACTGATATTAGCTAGTAGTGTGACGGCAATATCTTTAATTTCGTTCTTGATACTGTCATCTAGCATAAAAATACGCGCAGATTCAATTATGCCAAAATAATTGGATATTTTATCCATGTAGTAAAGTATATTTTGAGAGTGGATATCTGTTGATATTTCGTCAATCGACTTTTGTAGCTTATCAATCTTTGTGGCAATGTACCGAGTTTGTATAATTAACGCGCCTAAAATCATAGCAGTAGAAAGACTAATTGCTAAATTGGTAGCGTTTTGTGCTATTTGAATGGATTTCGTGAGTGATAGTAAGTCTTCGTTTTGCTTGACGGTTGTCTCTAAAAAAGGAATATGCTGAACGATGCCATTGTTACCACTTTTCTTAGACCAATAAGCAACGCCACGCCGAATGACTATTGAACCATTTTCGTAGCCTTCTAAAACTTGAGGCTTAATGTTGACAATGTCAACTGTCCAAACCCTTGTATATATATCGCTCATTAGAATCTATCCTGAGTAAGTAGTTTTTGGCGCATATAAGCAACTTGAATAATACAGGGTATTGTTACACGATACGCTGCACCTGTAATGCTAGGAATAGTTAAAATTGCGGTAATAGCCACACCTATCGGCCCAGCAAGCACAGCCATATTACGCATGAGTGCGGCATTTGCAGCAATTTGTAAGCCTTTACCAAAAAGAATTTTTGCTATGCCATTAGCAAGTATTGCAGCCGTTTTATAGGCAGCAAAACCACCTAAATTTATGGCGGCAATTATTGCTGCAAGTCCTGAAGCTCCCATGAGATTTGCATCTACTCCCACTCCAGTGGCATTTAGCAGTTCTTTTTTTTGATCTTCTGTCATTTTTTCCCAACAGTCGCTAATTAACTTTTGTTGTAAGTAAGATTCGATTTTAGAAGTTTCGTGCTTAGGGTTGTAATTGACTTTTAATTTGTCACATACATTACACAAGATTTCCTTATATAAAACGCCTGTACCACGAGCTATATTGATAATGCTATCACCACCAAACAACTGTAACTCTCCAGCTATTTGTGTCCACGCTTCTTTATAGTTTCCATTACAGTATTTAAAAGTTGGATCATCAAGTAATTCTTGCCCCCATCGATTTTTGCCATTTTTATCTTTTGTTAAAAGTTTGGCTAAAATATCCAAGTCTTGGTTGTCACAAGATGTTAAGAAGTTTAAATCAGGGTCATCACGATATTTGAT